>DATMES010000002.1 GCA_035556555.1 Frankiaceae bacterium | reverse complement strand
GGCGTCGAGGGCGAGGCGTACGGCGTGGCCGGTGCCGTTCTGCTCGGCCTGCACGACCGGGGTGGCCCACGGCGGCAGCGCGGCGATGACCGCGTCGCGGCCGTGGCCGACGACGACGAGCACCCGTGCCGCGCCGAGCGGCTCGACGGCGGCGAGGACGTGGCCGAGCAGCGTGCGGCCGCAGGCCTCGTGCAGGACCTTCGGTGTCGCGGAGCGCATCCGCGTGCCCTCGCCCGCGGCGAGGACGACGACGGCAGACGGCTGCACGCGGCTCCTCGCGGGTCGGGGACTGACGCGAGTCTACCGGGGTCGGCGCGCGCGAAGCGCCGCGCAAAACGGGGCCCCCGCGGCGGCGCGAGCGCAGCGAGCGCCGTCGTGGGGATATCGCTCCGGGGGGAGGAATCGAACCTCCGTCGTACTCAGATCCAAAATCTGATCGCCCCTGCCAACAGAGCAACCCCGGACCGTACGCACCGATCCTACCGCTCGGCTCGACAGGTTACGGTCCGGTAGGTTACGGTGGCGTAGCCAGATTTGCCGGATTCCCGAGGACTCTCGCCCATGACCCTGCTCGCCGACCGTCCCGTTGCGCCGACCATTCCCACTGAGCCGAAGAAGGCGTGGGAGCAGACGGCCCTCGTGATCTTCGTCGTGCTGCCGTTCCTCGCGGTCCTCGCGAGCGGCGTCGTCCTCTGGGGCCACGGCATCGGGTGGACCGACGTCCTCATCGCGTACGGCATGCTGCTCGTGGCCGGCCACGGCATCACGGTGGGCTTCCACCGCTACTTCACGCACGGGTCGTTCAAGGCCAAGCGGCCGCTGCGGATCGCCATGGCGGTCGCCGGCTCGCTCGCCATCGAGGGTCCCGTCATCCGCTGGGTCGCCGACCACCGGCGCCACCACGCGTACAGCGACCGTCCCGGCGACCCCCACTCGCCGCACGAGTACGGCGAGGGCTTCGGCGCGATGATGAAGGGCCTGTGGCACGCGCACATCGGCTGGCTGTTCGACCCCGAGCAGACCTCGCTCGAGAAGTACGCGCCCGACCTGCTCGCCGACCCGGACATCAAGAAGGTCCACGACAAGTTCCCGCAGCTCGCGGCGGTGTCGCTGATCCTGCCGATCGTCCTCGGCTTCGCGTTCACCGGCCGCTGGCAGGGTGCGGTGACGGCGTTCTTCTGGGGGTCGCTCGTCCGGGTGTTCGTGCTTCACCACGTGACGTGGAGCATCAACTCGCTCTGCCACACGTTCGGCAACAGGCCGTTCAAGACCCGCGACAAGAGCACCAACTTCTGGCCGCTCGCGATCATCAGCATGGGCGAGTCGTGGCACAACCTGCACCACGCCGACCCGACCGCCGCGCGGCACGGCGTCGACCGCGGCCAGCTCGACAGCACCGCCCGCGTCATCTGGTTCTTCGAGAAGTGCGGCTGGGCGTACGACGTCCGCTGGCCGACGCGCGAACGCCTGGACAAGGCCCGCGCGTGACAGAGTGCCCGGGTGACTGACCCCGGGAGCAGACCGCGCGTACGCATGACCGGCCAGCAGCGCCGTGCCCAGCTGCTGGACGTGTCGCGCGAGCTGTTCGCCGAGCGAGGCTTCGAGGCGACGTCGATCGAGGAGATCGCCAACCGCGCGAGCGTGTCCAAGCCGATCGTGTACGAGCACTTCGGCAGCAAGGAAGGCATCTACGAGGTCGTCAAGGACCGCGAGGTGCAGCGGCTCATCGACGGCATCACCGCGTCGCTCGTCGGCGACCACCCGCGGGTGCTGCTGGAGCAGGCGGCAGGCGCGCTGCTGACGTACATCGAGACGCAGACCGACGGCTTCCGCATCCTCGTCCGCGAGTCGCCCGTCGCGTCGACCAGCGGGCTGTTCGCGTCGGTCATCGGCGACATCGCCGACCAGGTCGAGCACATCCTCGCGGCGCAGTTCAAGGCGCGCGGCTACAACACCAAGCTCGCCCCGCTGTACTCGCACGCCCTCGTCGGCATGGTGGCGCTGGTCGGCCAGTGGTGGCTCGACGCGCGCAAGCCGTCCCGCGACGACGTGGCCGCGCACCTCGTCAACCTCGCGTGGAACGGCCTCGGCAACCTCGAGGCCAAGCCCGAGCTCGTCACCAAGCGCAAGTAGCCGTCCCCGGGTGACGGCCCGTGCGAACTTGGGATGCCTGGCAGCCCTGTGCGCACTCAGCCGCATCCCATGGTGGCCTCAGGCCGCGCGATACAGCGGGACACAGCGGTAACGCCGAATCCGCGCCCCCACGTGCGTCCACGGATGAAGCTGTGCCGCGACGAGCCGCGCGGACAACGCCGACGGCACACCGAGGTAGGCGCAGGTGTGGCCCCCCTTCCTGAACCGCACGATGAGAATGCGCCTCGCGACGTCGTCATCAACCGCGCGTGACGCCTGGGACCGGACGGGTCTCGCCATACGAACAGCGTCCGCCCCGCCGCCGACTTCCAGTGCCACCCGGCCCTGCCCCCGCACGAGCGCACGGCAAGTTGGGTGGAGCCTGCGGGTAGGTTCTGGTGTCGTGACGGTGGACGAGTACGGCAGGCCCGAGTCACCGACGAACGCGGGCGAGACCGAGACGCTGCTCGGGTTCCTCGACTTCCAGCGGGCGACGTTCGCGTGGAAGAGCGAGGGTCTCGACGCGGCCGGCTTCGCGGCCACGACCGCCGCCACGACGATGACGCTCGGCAGGCTGCACAAGCACCTCGCGTACGTCGAGGACCTCTGGTTCTCCCAGTGGCTGCACGGCGACGACCTCGCCCCTCGCTGGAACATCCTCGGCCTGGACATGCACGCGCACTGGGACTGGGTCTGGGCGTCCGCCGACGAGGAGACCGGTGACGGGCTCCGCAGGATGTGGCGCGCCGCGGTCGAGCGGTCGAGAGAAGGCGTCGCCCGGGCCCTCGCCGCCGACCCGAGCCTGGACCAGACGACGGCCAAGGCCTGGCCGGACGGCACCAGCCCGAGCCTGCGCTGGGTGATCGTGCACATGATCGAGGAGTACGCCCGTCACAACGGCCACGCGGACCTCCTCCGCGAGGCCGTCGACGGCAAGAACAGCGGGGAGTGACCATGGACGACTACGCAGACCTGCCGCTCGCCGGCGACGAGGCCGCGACGCTGCTCGGCTCGCTGGACCGCGCGCGCAGGACGTTCGCGTGGAAGACCGGCGGTCTCGACGCCGCGGGTCTGCGCGCGACGGTCTGCGCCTCGACGATGACGCTCGGCGGGCTGGTCAAGCACCTGGCCGTCGTCGAGGACGTGCACTTCTCCTGGAAGCTCCGCGGGCAGCCGCCGGCGCCGTGGCACACGGTCGACTGGGACGACGAGCCCGACTGGGACTGGCGCACGGCCGCCGATGACACCCCTGAGCAGCTCTACGCGTACTGGCACGAGGCCGTCGCGCGGTCGCGCGCCACGGTCGCCGACGCGCTGGCGAACGGCGGCCTCGGGCAGCTCGCCCACGTCACCAACGGCGCCGGCGAGTCACCCAGCCTGCGCGTGCTGCTGGTGGACCTCATCGAGGAGTACGCCCGCCACGTCGGCCACGCCGACCTGCTGCGCGAGTCGGTCGACGGCCTCGTCGGCGAGGACCCGCCCCGCTCGTAGGCCACCCGCGCCCGCTCGTTCTCCGCAGCAGGGCCGCCGGTCTCACGCGTGATGATCTTCAAGGAACGGCATCAAGGGGTGAGCCGCCGCGGTCAGACCTCGTCGGAGAGCAGGAGCCACTGCTCCTCGGCGTCGGCCTTCTGCGCGGCGACCTCGCGCAGCTCGGCGTCCAGCGCGGCGACCGCCGCGTAGTCCGTGGCCTGCTCGGCCAGGGCGGCGTGCAGCTTGGCCTCCTGGCGCTCGTACTTCTCGATGAGGCGTTCGAGGCGTACGAGCTCCTTCTTGGCCGCGCGGGTGTCCCCCGTCTTCTGCTTGACCGGCGCGACAGCTTCGACCGGACGCGCCCGCGCGAGGTACTCGTCCACGCCGCCGGGCAGGTCGCGCAGCGTCCCGTCGCCGAACAGCGCCATGACCTTGTCGCACGTCCGCTCCACGAAGTACCTGTCGTGCGACACGACGACGAGCGTCCCCGGCCACCCGTCGAGCAGGTCCTCCAGCGCCGCGAGGGTCTCGATGTCGAGGTCGTTCGTCGGCTCGTCGAGGAGCAGCAGGTTCGGCTCGGTCATGAGGAGGCGGAGCAGCTGGAGGCGGCGGCGTTCGCCACCGGAGAGGTCCTCGACCGGCGTCCACTGACGGCCCGCGTCGAAGAGGAAGCGTTCGAGCAGCTGCGACGCCGACATCGAACGCCCCTTGCCCAGGTCGACGTGCCGCGCGATCTCCTCGACCGCCTCCAGCACGCGCCGCCCGGCGGGCAGCCCGCGGACCTCCTGGTCGAGGTACGCCGTCCGCACCGTCTGTCCGCGCACGACGCGACCGGCGACGGGCGCGAGGTCGCCGGCGAGGACGCGGAGCAGCGTCGTCTTGCCGGAGCCGTTGACGCCGACGATCGCCACGCGGTCGCCGGGGCCGAGGTGCCAGGTGAGCCGCTTCAGGAGGACGTGCGGGCCCGCCGCGACGTCCGCGTCGGTCAGGTCCACGACGGTCTTGCCGAGCCGCGCCGTCGCGAACGACACGAGGTCGGCCGCCACCCGCGCCGGCGGCTCGTCCGCGATGAGGGCGTTGGCCGCCTCGATCCTGAACCGCGGCTTCGACGTCCGTGCCGGCGGCCCGCGCCGCAGCCAGGCCAGCTCCTTGCGCAGCAGGTTCTGCCGGCGCTGCTCGGTCGCGGCCTCGACGCGCTCGCGTTCGGCGCGGGCGAGGACGTACGCGCTGTAGCCGCCCTCGTACTGGTGCACCCGCGCGTCCGCGACCTCCCACGTCGCCGTGCAGACCGCGTCGAGGAACCACCGGTCGTGCGTCACGACGAGTTGTGCGCAGCGGAGCTCGGCCAGATAGGCGGCGAGCCACGCGATGCCCTCGACGTCGAGGTGGTTGGTCGGCTCGTCGAGGACGACGAGGTCGTGCTCGCCGACGAGCAGCGCGGCCAGGGCGACGCGGCGGCGCTCGCCACCGGACATCGGGCCGACCGGCGCGTCGAAGCGCTCCGTGACGCCGAGCCCCTCGAGGACGGTACGGACGCGCGCGTCGCCCGCCCACTCGTGCTCGGCCGCCGCGCCGACGACGACATCGCGGACAGTGGCAGAGGGGGGCAGGTCCACGACCTGCGGCAGCCACCCGACCCGCAGCCCCGACGTGTGCGTGACGCGTCCGGAGTCGGGCTCCTCCGCGCGCATGAGCAGGCGCAGGAGCGTGGTCTTGCCGCCGCCGTTGCGGCCGACGACGCCGACCCGCTCCCCCGCGCCGATCCCGAGCGAGACGTCGGTGAGGACGGGGCCGTGCCCGTACGTCTTGCCGACCGCCTCGACGTTGACGAGGTTGGTCACTCGCGCAGCTCGACGATCCGCGCGCCCTGGACCGGCCCGTACGCCGTCCGCACCGCCCGGCACACGCCCGCGCCCGCAAGGCCCGCCGCCAGCGCCACGGCGTCGCTCTGCGATCCCGCGAGGAACGCGCACGTCGGCCCCGACCCGCTCACCACCGCGCCGAGGGCGCCGCGTTCCATGCCCGCGTCGAGGGTCTTGCGAAGGGCGGGGCGCAGGCGCAGCGCGGCGGCCTGGAGGTCGTTGTGCAACGCCCTGCCCAGCGCCACAGCGTCGGCGGCGCGCAGGGCGGCGAGGACGCCGTCCGGCTCGCGTTCGGGCTGCGGGTCGCCGCGGTCGTGCTCCTCGTAGACGGACGCCGTGGAGAGGCCGCGCTCGGCGAGCGCGAACACCCAGTGGAACTGCCCGCGTACGAGCACCGGCGAGACCTGCTCGCCGCGCCCCACGCCGAGCGCGCTGCCGCCGTGCAGCGCGAACGGCACGTCGCTCCCGAGCGTCGCCGCGATCGCCTCGAGATCCTCGCGCGGGAATCCCGTCTGCCACAGCGCGTCGCACGCCACCAGCGTCGCCGCGGCGTCGGCCGAGCCGCCGGCCATGCCGCCCGCGACGGGGATGCCCTTGACGAGCTGCAGGGCCGCTCCCGCGTCGACGCCTGCCGCGACGGCGAGGCGGAGCGCGGCGGCGACGGCGAGGTTGCCGGAGTCGGTGGGCAGCTCGCCCGCGCCCTCGCCGGAGACGCGGCAGGTGATCTCCGAGGGCTCGGGCGTGACGGTGACGTCGTCGTAGAGCGACACCGCTTGGAACACCGTCGTCACGTCGTGGTAGCCGTCGTCCCTGCGCCCGCCCACGGACAGGTGAAGGTTGACCTTCCCCGGGGCGCGGACCGTGACCACGCCCCGAACCGTATCTACTCGCGCGCCGCGGCGATGCGCGCGAAGTCGCCCACGCCGAGCGCCTCGCCGCGCAGCCCCGGCTCGACGCCCGCGCGCCGCAACGCCTCCTCGGCAGCGGCCGCGGAGCCCGCCCACCCCGCCAGCGCCGCCCGCAGCGTCTTGCGCCGCTGCGCGAACGCCGCGTCGATCACGGCGAAAGTCGCTACGCGCTCTGCGCCCTCCGGCGGCTCGCGGCGGGTGAACGCGACGAGCCCCGAGTCGACGTTGGGCACCGGCCAGAAGACGCTGCGCGGCACGGACCCGGCCTGCCGCGCGGCGGCGTACCAGGCGAGCTTGACCGAGGGGATGCCGTACGTCCGCGAGCCGGGTGGCGCGGTCAGCCGGTCGGCGACCTCCTGCTGCACCATGACGAGGCCGTGGGCGAGCGTCGGGAACCGTTCCAGCATCGTGAGGAGGACGGGGACGGCGACGTTGTACGGCAGGTTCGCAACGAGCGCCGTCGGCTCCGCGGGGAGCTCGGTCACGCGCAGTGCGTCGGCCGTGACGACGTCGAGCACCCCACCGGCCCGGGCAGCCGTCTCCGGCAGCGCCGACGCGAGCACCGGGTCGATCTCGACCGCGATGACCCGCGACACGGCGGGCAGCAGCTCGACGGTCAGCGAGCCGAGCCCTGGCCCGACCTCGACGACGACGTCATCGGCGGAGAGTCCTGCCGCGCGCACGATGCGGCGCACGGTGTTGGCGTCGTGGACGAAGTTCTGGCCGAGCGACTTCGTCGGGCGGATCCCCAGGCGCGATGCGAGCGCCCGGATCTCTGCGGGTCCGAGACTCATCCTCGGACGCTCGGGGTCCCCGCGGCCGCGCGCAGCGCGGTCGTGGGGTGGGCTACAGGAACCGTCCGCAGTACGGCCACTGGCCGCGGCCGGCGCGCAGGTAGAGCAGCTTCGCGCGGTACGTCTGCTCCGACACCGAGGCGTCGATCGGGTCGCCGGTGCCGCCGACGCTCTGCCACGTGGAGATACGGAACTGGTAGAGGCCGCGGTACAGGCCGCCGCCGCCGATGGCGCGGGGGTTGTTGCCGGACTCGCAGCGCGCGAGGGCGTACCAGTTGAGGTCGTCGACCGTACGCCGCTTGGTGCCGTAGTAGACGACCTGCGTCACCGGCTTGCGGACGACCTTGGAGCCGACCAGCCATCGGGCGGCGAGCTTCTTGTCGATGTAGCGGAGGCGGTAGGTGCGCAGCTTGACGCCGGGGATGCCGTGCGTGGCGACGCGGGTCTCGCCGAGCCACATGGAGGCGTCGGGCTTGCGGACCGTGGTGAACGGGATGGCGACGTTCTCGGTCTCCTTGCCGGCGCGGACCCGCGTCACCCGGACGACGAGGCCGTCCTTGGGGAGCGTGGTCAGCGGCTTGGAGACCTTGTCGGTCTTGGCCAGCGCGATGTGGGCGTCCTTGAAGACCTCGCGCAGCGTCGCCTTGGTGGTGACGCGCACGTGGGCCTTGCCGTCCGCGAGGATCGTGACGCGGCCCGGGGTGCGGACCTCGAACGCGATGCCGTCGAGCGGGATCTCACGCGAGCGCGAGGCGGAGGTGAACGCGCCGTGCGCGTTGCGGATCGCGAGCTGGTCGAGCGCCTCGGCGACCGTCAGGGCGGTGGTCCAGACGGTGCGGGTCTTGCCGTTGAGCGTGATCGTGAGCTGGCGGCCCCGGCGGACGACGATGCGCTGTCCGTCCTTGACGGGAACGTCTTCCTTCGGCGCGACGAGGTCGTGCGCCCCGGGCTCGACGTTGAGCTGGTCGAGGACGCCGCCGACGGTGCCGGCGAACGTACGGATGGCCTGCGGGCGGCCGTCGATCTCGACCTGCACCGTCTTGTCGAAGCTCACCCACGCGTAGCCCGCGGTGAGGAGCGTGGACAGGATCAAGCCCTGGAAGATCCGCTTGCGCACAGTGCTCCGATGTCCGGAGGGTCCGGGCAGGGGGCATGCGGCGGCCCAGGCGCTTCGGGCCGCCGGAGCTTCCCCACCCCGGCGAACGACACACGACCGTAGCCAGGACCTGCCCGAAATGTCCAACTGGGCGTTACCTGAGCGTTAGCCGTCCTGACTGCAGAGTTCTAGAACGAACCTCGGTTCTCCTGGTTGCGGAGCGGTTATTCGTCTCTCGCCTTCGGGTCAGGGCCGATCAGCGGGCGCACGCGTTCGACCTGCTCCGCGGCGACCCCGACTGCTACAGCCAGGTCACGCAGGCGGGCGAACTCGTCCCGTGCGACTGAGAGGCGGTTCGCGACCAGGGCGGCACAGGTGACCTCCACAGCCGAATCTCGCCTACCCTCGGCGAGGAGGTTCTCGACGTTGGCGGTAACGACGGCGGGCAGCCGTCCCGCGAAGGTGCCGGCCAGCTCGCCGAGAGCTTTCAGCAGGTCGGCCTCGTACGTGGACTGATGCTGCCGAAGCGCGTCACGTACCTCCGGTGGCGCCTGGGCGCGCCACACCGCCACCTCGTCGTCCGTAAGCTCGACCCAGACATCGTCCTCCTGCGCGGTCGAGCCGAGCACCGTGGATCCATCGGCCCTCAGGAAGTGGGCGTCCTCGGGCAGGTCCGGACTCACCCAGTCGAAGATGCTGGCCGCGGAACGAAGCAGGACGTCGAGCGACTCGGGGCTGAGGGCGTACGTGTATCGCGTCGCGGTCCATCCGTAGGTTCGAGCCCCTGGCCAGGCACTGACCTCCTCGGCTGCCAGCAGGTGCGGCTCCAGCGCGGCAAGGACGGCTCGCGCCCTGTCCGTCTTCGCCAGCCCCTCCGAGTGCCAGACCACTCCCAGGACGTCAGCGGGAACGGCCGCGGCCGCGCGGAGCAGCGCGCCATAGACCGGCCCTTCGGGTGAGACCGAGAGGTCGTAGGTGCGTAAAGGTTCCGTCACCGGACCGGATGTGGAGAGTCGCGGTCGACCAACCGCGTGGCCTGCCAGGAGTACTCCACGTCCTTGTCGCCGTTGAGGCGATTGAGCCGCTCGACCTCTGCCTCTGCCTCGGCTTGGGTGCGCACGATTTCTTTCACGGTGACGCGGCTGCGGCTCTCAGGAGCCTGGAACGCGTCGAGCCGAATGACAGCGAAGACCGGAGTCGTCCGTGGGGCCATCTGTGTCCTCGTGGGTCTCTCTATCCCTGGGTCAGCGTCCCCAGGCGCTCACGCGTGAACGGGTTGAATACGTTGCCCGTACGGTCGATGAGAAGGTTGTCGTCGCCGCGGAACCCGTTCTCGGCCTTGATCGAGTGCAGACGTGCGCTCGCTGTCCGCGGATCGACGCCATGGTATCGCTGCAGGTGAGCGGCTGCCTCATCAAAGTCGGCGAAGGTCTTGGCATTCCGAGGCAGCTCACCGAAACCGATCGAGCCGCGCTCTCCGTTTGCAGTGACCCCCCGGTAACGAGCCGCTAGGCCACCCCCCTGCCGCGAGAGTCCGTTCAGACCGAACTTGCCAGAGGCGAACGCCATCGCCGCCTGGAACGCCGCCAGGGCGTAAGCGCCCTTCGTGTACGACTGGTACGCCTGGTACAGGCCAGTGCCCGCGTTGACCAGCCAGGCGGCGGTCGCGATGGGTCCTGACACCGGCGCGCAGACTGGGCAGAGCACCGTGACCGCAGTGGCGGCGATCGCGACACCCAGCGACACGTTCCCCGCGGTGCGGATGTTGTCGCCCGGATCCAGCCCCAACGGGTCCGTGTAGGCCATCGGGTTCGCGTTCCCGTACCCATAGCCGGTGCCGGGTGAGCCCCTCCAGACCGGATCAGCGCTGCGGAACGACGCGTCCGCGGGGTTGTACGCCCGCGCGCCCAGGTGGTAGTCCGTGCCGTCGTTGTAGCCGGCGATGTACTGCCGCGGATTGGCGGGCGCGTTCCGACCGGCGCTCGTCGACGTACGCGTCCGTCCGTACGGCTCGTACTCGTACGACCACTGCAGCGCACCGCTCGCGCTCGTCACGGTGCGCACGCTCCCGAGCTGGTCGGTCGCGTAGAAGTAGTCGGCGCCGCCCGCCGTGTACCCGACGAGTCCCAGTCCGTACGTGTACCGGCGCTGGACGGCGCCTGCCCCCTCCCGTTCGAGAGCGAGGTCGCCGGAGAGCGGGTCCCACACGTACTGCGTGACGACGTTGCTCTTCGTCATGGTGCGGCGTCGGCCATCACCGTCGTACGTGAACGTCGCGGCCTTGCTGCCGACCTTGGCACTGACCGGCAGGCGCGACGCGTTCCAGGTGAACGTCGTCGTGCCGTCGCTCAGGAGGTTGCCGTCGAGGTCGTAGGTGTACGACGCGGCGCCGTTGGCGCCGGAACGCGCCATCGGCCGGTTGGCCGCGTTGTACGTCCACGTCGTCGTGCCCGCGGGGCGCTGCTCGGTGAGCCGGTTGTCGTTGCCGTCGTACGCGTACCGCACGAAGTCGGTCGCGCCGGTACACGTCACCGTCGAGTAACACACGGCGGTGAGCCGGTCGAGGTCGTCGTACGTGTACGTCGTCGGGACGTCCAACCCGTTGCGGATCGTCAGCGGGTTGCCGTTGGGGTCGTAGCTGATCGCGGCTCTCGTCAGCGTCGCTGTGGCGGTGGTCGTCTTGACCTCCGCGACGCGCGCGGCGGCATCGGTGGTGATCGTCTCGACGGTGCCGTTGGGGAACGTCGCCGTGCGCTTGCCGGCCGCCGTGTCGTACGCGTAGGTGACGAGCGCGGCACCGCCACGGGTCAGCGAGACGAGTCGGTCGACGTCGTCGTAGGTGAACGTGTCCGCGGTCTGTCCGGGGAAGGTGCGAGTCGCCACGTTTCCAGTGGCGTCCCAGGTGTAGCTCAGCACGTCGGTGCCGCGTGTCACGGAGAGCAGGCGGTCGTAGTTGTCGTACGCGTACGACGCCGTGCCCGCGGCGTCCGTCATGGTGAGCCGGTTGCCCTTGGCGTCGTACGTGAAAGAGACCCCCGGCGTGCCGTCGGAGTACGTGATTCCGCTCACGAGGCCGGCATCGGTGTAGGCGTACGTGATCGTCCGCCCGGTCGGCGCGACGAGGGTCTTGGTGCGGCCGTCGAGGTCGTACGTCCACTGCCACGTTCCGGCTGGTCCGGTCACCTGCGTCTGCCGATTCACCCCGTCGTACGAGTACATGCTGACGGCCGCCCGGGAATCCGTGGCGGTCGCGACGTTCCCGTTGTCGTCGTACGTGTAGCGAAGCGGCGCCACAGAGGGGTCAGGGCCCTGCGACGTCAGCACATGTCCCGCCGCGTCGTAGGTGAACGTCGTCGCCTTCAGCCTCGCGTCGATCGCCGCCTCCACTCGGCCGCCGGGGTCGTAGCGCAGCTCGGAGACGTTGCCGAGCGGGTCGGTCGTCGTCCGCGGCCGGTCGGCGTCGTCGTAGGTGTAGCGAGTCCGGTAGGTGTCCGGGTTCGCTCCCGCGACGTTGCCGCGAGGAGGCACGGTGGACGTCAGCCGGCCCACTCCGTCGAAGAAGAACGTCGTGACGTTCCCGAGCGGGTCTGTCGCCTTCGAGCGGTCACCAGCGGCGGTGTACTCGTACGTCGTCGTCTTTCCGCGCGCGTTCGTCGTCGAGAGCACGGTGCCGTCGGCGTTCCAGACCGCACGACCACGCACCGTCCCGAACGGGCTCTCGGTACGTGACGGGTTTCCCTTCGTGTCGTAGAAGAAGTAGGTGTCACGGCGCTTGAAGTCGTTGACCCGGGTCAGGTCGTTCAGCGTGTTGTAGGTGTAAGTCTCGTAGTCGCCGAAGTCGTTGTTGTTGATCTTCGCCAGTCGTGGGCCGGTCCGCCTGAGGAGATTGCCCGCGCTGTTGTAGTCGAACGTCGTCGTCTCGCCGAGCGGCGTGGTGACCGCGACGAGGTTGCCCTGGTCGCTCCACGCGTAGTGCGTCGTACCGCCTTCGGGGTCGATCCGGCGCACGAGGAACGACCCCGAGTACACGTCGCGCCACACCTTGCCCCGCGGATCGGTCATCGTCTGCGTCTGGGTGGCCAGGTCCCACGAGAACGTCGACAGCTTCGCCCGCGCGTCGCGCTGCTCGACGACACGCCCGGTCTGCGGGTCGTACGTCGTACGCACGGGGTAGTCGCCGTTAGGGTCGCGGATCGACGTGAGGCGGCCGCCGGCGTCGTAGCCGTACGTCGTCGTCTGCCCGTCCGTCGCGCGGACAGTCTCGAGCAGGCCGGCCGCGTCGTACCCGTACGCGACGTACCGCTCGTCGGGCAGCGTCACTCGCGTCAGTCGTCCGGAGACCGGGTCGTGCGCGAAGGTCAACGTCCGGCCCGAGGACGACACCGTCGCGAGCCGCCCGTCGGCACCGTAGGCGAGTGTCGGACCTTGTCCGTTGCGGTCGCGCCGGGTCACCAGCCTGCCCTGCGGGTCGTACGCCGAGGTCACGGCCTGCTTGTCGGTCCGGGCGAAGGTGCCGTCGGACCTGCGCACGAGCGTGTTCCGTACTCCGAACGCCGGCGCGTACGTCCCGTCGGCGTTACGCGTGAACGTCAGCCGCTGGCCGGTGCCGAGGTGCACCGTCGCGGTGCCCGTCGTGGGATCGACCGATACGGATTCCTCGTACGCGTAGGTCCAGCCACGACCGAGCTCCCCGACGGTGTCATCTGCCGACGTGTACGACCTGACCTGAGCCAGACCGCCGCCACGCGCGGCGACGGCCGCGTCGGTGAACTCGTCGCTGAGCGCACCGGTCAACGAGTTCACGGGGTCGGCCTGCGAGCCGGTGTAGGGCGTCGCGCTGTCCGAGTTGCCGAACATCTGCGCGTAGTAGATCGACACCGACGGCGCGCCGGCTCGCACCTCCCACTCCTCCGTCACGGTGCCGCCCTGGTAGCTGCCGTTGACGAAGAGCCGGTACGTGTACGCCACCGTCCACGTGCCGTAGCACGCGCCGAGCCTGACCCTGGTCACCGGGAGCGCCATCCACTGCGTCGAGC
This sequence comes from Frankiaceae bacterium, assembly GCA_035556555.1. Classification (GTDB taxonomy): domain Bacteria; phylum Actinomycetota; class Actinomycetes; order BP-191; family BP-191; genus BP-191. The sequence goes on along the minus strand of DATMES010000002.1, from coordinate 215,437 downwards.
CCGTCGACGGGTAGCGCCAGTACGAGCCGGGGTCGCTGCTCCACGAGTACTGACTGACGCCGCACGAGTCGCGAACGCTCCAGGACTCCGACCCCTGTGTGTAGTCCGGGATCGGGGTGGTCGTTCGGATCGTTCCGCAGACTCCCATCGGGAACGCCGCGTACAGCGCGTCGGCGTACTGGTCGCACCAGTGCCAGCTGCCCAGCTGCGCGCCGGTCACGTACACGTCGGGCCCACCGACCTCGCCGGTCGTGGACGTTCGCGTCGCCACCAGCGTGGTAGCGCGCTCCGGACACGCGCTCCCCGGTGCCGCCGCGGACCGGTTGCCTCCGGCGGGCACACGCATCTCCGCGCAGGCCGGCGGCTCGGAGAGCGACGCGGGCACGAAGCTTTCCGAGACGGACGGTGTCGGCCGTGGACCCTGGTCGGATGGGCGTGGCGCGGCCAGTTGTGGTGCCAGCAGCACAGCGGCGAGCAACGTGAAGCCCGGACGGAAACGAAGAGCCATCGGATTTCCCCCCCACCATCGTCGTCCCCAGACGATCGGGTGATGTTATTCCCTGGGAGGAGAAAGCCGCATGACTAATTCGGGCGCATTCCTGAAACGACGATGTGACTAGACCGGTCGGATCACCAGTCGCCGAAGGCGCGGCGGGCGTTGGCGTCGATCGCGCCCGCCACCTCGTCCTCGGTCAGGCCCTTCACCTCCGCGAGCGCGCGGACCGTGAGCGGGATGAGGTACGGCGCGTTCGGCCGGCCGCGGTACGGCATCGGCGTGAGGAACGGCGCGTCGGTCTCCACGAGCAGCAGCTCCAGCGGCGTGAGCGCGGCGGCCTCGCGCAGGTGCGCGGCGTTCTTGAACGTGATGTTGCCGGCGAACGACAGGACGTACCCGTGGGCGACGCAGCGCTTGGCCATCTCCGCGTCGCCCGAGAAGCAGTGGAAGACCGTGTGCTCCGGCGCGCCCTCCTCGTCGAGGACGCGCAGCACGTCGTCGTGCGCCTCCCGGTCGTGGATGACGAGCGCGGTGCCCGTCGCCTTCGCGATGGCGATGTGCGCGCGGAACGAGCGCTGCTGGTCGGCCTGGGCAGCCGTGTCGCGGTAGTAGTCGAGCCCGGTCTCCCCCACGGCGCGGACGCGCGGGAGCGAGGCGAGGCGCTCGATCTCGCGCAGCGCCTCGTCGGTCGCCTCGCCGGCGGAGTTCGGGTGGATCGCGGCGGCGGCGAGGATGCCCGGGTGCGCGTCGGCCTGCCGCGCGGCGAGCCGCGACGACTCGACGTCGACGCCGATCGTCACGACGCGCGGCACGCCGACGCTCGCCGACAGCGCCATCGCGGCGTCGACGTCGGTCTCGCCCATGAGGTCGAGGTGGCAGTGCGCGTCGACGGTCTCCGTACGCAACGGCTCAGGGGCGGGCGGCGGCTCGCCCTCGCGCTCGTACCGGCTCAATCCTTCGGCTCCTCGATCCGCGGGAACAGCGGGTCGCTCTTGGCGACCTTCGACCCGGCGGGCAGCCGCGTGGTGGCGACGTCCGCGATGCGCTGCGCCGCAAGCGATCCGGGCGCGCCGAGCGAGGCCCACAGCGTCTGCGACGTCTTGGGCATGAACGCGTTGAGCAGCACGGCGAGCCCGCGCAGCGCGTCGGCGGCGGCGTACAGGACCTCGTCGAGCGCGGCGTCGTCGCCGGCCTTGGCGAGCTCCCACGGCTTGCGCTCGGTGATGAGGCCGTTGACGTCGCGGACGATGTCGAAGATGCCGCCGAGCGCGCCCTGGAAGTCGAGCGCGCAGACCTTCGCGTCGATGTCCGCGACGCGTTCGGCGGTGACGAAGACAGGCCCGCCCTCCGCCGGCACGAGACCCTCGCGGTACCGCTCGACCATCGACGTCACGCGACTGGCGAGGTTGCCGTACTGGTCGGCGAGGTCGGCCTTGTACCGCGCGTGCATGTCCTCCCACGAGAACGACCCGTCCTGCCCGAACGGGATCGCGCGGAGGAAGTAGTAGCGGTACGCGTCACTGCCGAACACGTCGGTGATGACGTGCGGCGCGATGCCCGTGAGCTTGGTCTTGCTCATCTTCTCGCCGCCGACGAGCAGCCAGCCGTTGGCGAAGACCTGCTTGGGCAACGGCAGCCCGGCCGCCATGAGCATCGCGGGCCAGATGACGGCGTGGAACCGCAGGATGTCCTTGCCGACGAGGTGCACGTCGGCGGGCCAGCGCTCCTCCCAGCCCGGCTCGGGCCAGCCGGTGGCGTTGAGGTAGTTCTGCAGCGCGTCGATCCAGACGTAGATGACGTGCTTGTCGTCCCACGGCACCTTGATGCCCCAGTCGAACGACGAGCGGCTCATCGAGATGTCCTGCAGGCCGCCCTTGACGAACGACAGCACCTCGTTGCGCGCGCTCTCCGGCTGCACGAACGTGGGGTTGTCCTCGTAGTGCGCGAGCAGCCGGTCGGCGTACTTCGACAGCGGGAAGAAGTAGTTCTCCTCGGAGATCTCCTTGACCGGGCGGCCGTGGATGGGGCAGTTGCCGTCGACGATCTCCGAAGGGTTCTTGAACTCCTCGCAGGCGACGCAGTACGGCCCGGTGTACGTGCCGCTGTAGACCTCGCCCTTCTCGCGCAGCGCGACCCAGAAGTCGCGCACGCGGTCCTCGTGGCGGGCCTCGGTCGTACGGATGAAGTCGTCGTTGGCGGCGTCGATGGTCTTCAGCGCGGGCAGCCAGGCGGTCTCGACCATCCGGTCGGTCCACTCCTGCGGCGTCACGCCGTGCTCGGCGGCGGCGGTGAGGATCTTCTCGCCGTGCTCGTCGGTGCCGGTGAGGAACCACACGTCCTCGCCGCGCTGCCGGTGCCAGCGGGTCAGGACGTCGCCGGCCACCGTCGTGTAGGCGTGCCCGATGTGCGGCACGTCGTTGACGTAGTAGATCGGCGTCGTCACGTAGAACATGGCCTGAGCCTACTGAGGGCCGCTCCCCGTTTTTCGTGATCTTGGTGACGTTTCTGTCGCCCGGGCACCACAGACGTCGCCAAGATCACGAAAAACGCTCAGGTGCGGCGGAGCAGGAGCAGCGGCACGGCGACCACCGCCGCGACGCCGAGAGCCCCCGCCGCGCGCAGCCACTCGGCGCCGGGCCAGGGGACGGCCGCGATGCCGTACGTCGCCAGCCCGGCCAGCGTGCCGATCGCGACGAGCTGCCCGGCGTGCCGCAGCGTCGAGCGGAGGAACGCGCGGTCGACGCGCCGGTCGGCCGGCAGCGCCAGCGCGAGGTCGCCGAGGTCGAGGTAGAGCACGACGAGCGCGGCGACGACCGGGGCGAAGAGGTCGACGGCGACGTCGCCGTACTCCAGCGCGAGGACGTACTGCACGACGAGCCCGAGGCCCGACGCGGTGACCATGCCGTCGCGGCCGAGCAGCATGCCGAGCAGGCCGAGGCCGAGCACGACGGCACCGAGGACGAGCGCCGCTCCGGCGCCCGCGATCGCGACGCCGCGGCCGACGAGCAGCAGCGCGAGGACGAACGCCGCGACGCGCGCGAGGTCCCTCACCTCAGCCCCACCTTGGGTCGCGCGTGCAGCCGCGAGACCTCGGCGAGGACGACGTCGAGCGTCCCGGGGCCGTTCCACGGCACGACCGGAACGCCGACCTCCCCGAGCCTGCTGACGAGCAGGTCGCGCTCGACGAGGAAGACACGCTGGGCGAGGTCGCGCGACCACGTCTTCGCGGGCGGCAGCAGCGGCCGCGGTGACGTGTCCACGACGACGAGGCCGTAGCCGCGGCGCGCGAGGTCGGCAAGGACGTTCGTCGCGCGCGAGTCGAGCAGCGGCGACAACGCGATGACGAGCGCGCGCGGCGGCAGCGTCCGCGCGGGGATGACGCTGATGTCCTTGGCGGCGTACGTCAGCACGCTCCCCATGCCGATGAGGTGCTCGACGATGCGGTGGTGCTGGACCCGTCCTGACTCGGCCATGAGCCAGCGCATGACGCCGCCGAAGCCGACGACGCCGACCCGGTCCATCGACGCCAGGTAGTGCTCGGCGATGCCGGCGGCGGCGCGCACCGCGACGTCGAGCGTGGTCGCGCCCTCGGGCCCGCGGTCGACGAACGTGTCGAGGAACAGCACGACCTCGGCGTTGCGCTCGGGGCGCTGCTCGGTGACGTACAGGTCGCCGCGCCGCGCGGTGACGCGCCAGTTGACGCGGCGCAGCGGGTCGCCAGGCCGGTACTCGCGGACGCCGGTCGGCTCGATGCCCTCGCCCGCGACGCGCGCGACGTGCGTACCCGCCAGCGCGCGGGTGAACGGGTGCGCGGCCGGCGCCGCGAACTCCTCGGGACGAGGCAGCACGCGCAGCGTCTCCGCGGGCACCTCGACGACGCCGCCCGCCAGGCGGCCGCGGCCGTACCAGGTGACGTAGACGGGCCCGAACGCGTACACGCCCCAGCGCCGCGGCAGCACCGTCAGCGTCACGTCGCGCGGCTCGCCGGGGCGTAGCGCGACGGTCGCGTACTCCGCGCCCTCGGTCACGCGCAGGCCCGGCGAGAGGAGGAACTGCACGGTCGCCGAGTCGACGACGCCGGTGGCGGTCAGCGTCACCGAGACCTGCACCCGCTCGCCCTCGACGAAGCGGTCGGCGGACAGCCCGATCCGCACGTCGAGCGAGGGCTCGGGTCGCGCCAGCTTCCACGCCGTCACCACCGCCGCCGCGACGCCGCACGCCACCAGCTCGACGCGTCCGGTGAGGACGCCGCCCAGCGTCGCGACGCCCGCGAACGTCAGCAGGCGGCCGGCGTGCGGCGTGACCTTCAACGCCGCGGCGCCACGGTGGGCGGCGTCGGGACGGTGGTGAGCACGGCCTCGACGACGTCGTCGCCGGTGACGCGGCGTACCCACATCTCCGGGCGCAACGTCACGCGGTGGCCGAGCGCCGCGACGGCGACGGCCTTCACGTCGTCGGGGGTGACGTAGTCGCGGCCGTCGAGCAGTGCCTTGCCGCGCGAGAGCTTGAGCAGCGCGAGCGCGCCGCGCGGGCTGGCGCCGACGAGCACCTGCGGGTTGGTCCGCGTCGCCGCGGCGAGGTCGACCATGTACTTGCCGACGGTCTCCTCGACGGTGACCTGCTCGACGCTGCGCTGCAGCGCGAGCACCTCGTCGCGACCGACGACGGTGGGGACGCTGATCTCGTCGATCTGCCGCTCGATGCGCTGCCGGAGCACCTCCCACTCGTCGTCACGCTTCGGGTAGCCGAGGCGTACGCGGCAGAGGAAGCGGTCGAGCTGCGCTTCCGGGAGCGGGTACGTGCCCTCGTACTCGATGGGGTTCTGCGTCGCGAGCACCGCGAACGGCGGGTCGAGGGCGAACGTCGTCCCCTCCACCGTGACCTGCGACTCCTGCATGACCTCGAGCAGCGCGGCCTGCGTCTTCGGCGGCGTGCGGTTGATCTCGTCGGCGAGGAGCAGGTTCGTGAAGAGGGGGCCGCGCCGGAAGTCGAACGTGCCCTCCCGCTGGTCGTAGACGTACGACCCGGTGATGTCGCTGGGCAGCAGGTCCGGCGTGAACTGGATGCGCTTGAAGTCGAGCCCGAGCGCCTGCGCGAACGACCGCGCCATCAGCGTCTTGCCCAGCCCTGGGTTGTCCTCGAGGAGGACGTGGCCGCGGGCGAGGACGCCGAGCAGCACCAGCTCGAGCGACGGCCGCTTGCCGATGACGACGGCGGCCACGGCGTCGAGAACGTCGTGGCACCGGCGCCGCGCGGCGACGAGCGAGAGCGGCTCGGCGGCTACAGCCGTTCGAGGTGCTCGACGAGCCGCCGCAGCCTTTCCGGCCCCGGCGCGGGACCGGCGTGCCCCGCCGGCATCGAGAACATCGCCCATAGCTCCTCACCCATCCTCTGGCGCGCACCCACCGGGTCCGCGGTCACGTCGATCCCCGAGCCGACCCGGAGACGTTCCGTCGTCAGCCGTTGCAGCGCGGGCCGCGTCACCCGCCAGAACTGTTCCCCCGACTCCGCGCCGCGCGCGAGCGACGCGTCGAGCCGCGCGAGGCGTACGTCCTGCTCCTCCGCGGGCTCGCTCTCGCCGTGCCGCGGCTGCGGCGTGGGATGCGGCCGCTCGCCGACCCCGAGCATCCGGCGCGCGGCGAATCCCGCGTACAGCACGACCGTCAGCACGAGCAGCCGTTCGGCGCGCGCCCGGGTCGCGGGGATCGAGCCGAGCACCAGCACGAACGTCGCGAACAGCCCCGCCACGATCCCGACGACGCGCCCCGGCCTCATGCGGGGACCGCCAGCGCGCGGGCGACGTTGTCGAGCGAACGCCGCGCCGCCGCGCGCATGTCGTCGCTCACCGGGTGCGTCGAGAAGCGCGCCTCCGCGAACAGCGCGGTGAGGCGGCGTACGTCGCCCTCGGGGACGTAGAGCTCGTCGAGCACCCGCGCGAGCAGCTCCATCGGCGACTCCTCGGGCCTCCGCGCCGCGCCCGCCTGCGCGAACGCGCGCTCCATGCGGACGTAGCACGCGATGACGGCCTCGCGCGGGTCGGGCGTCGCGTCGAGGTCGGCGGAGAGGACCGCGAGCTCGTCGGCCACGCGCTTGCGCAGCGCGGTCGTGGCGTCCTCGGCGGACTCGTCGCCAGGGTCGTACGCGATCGTCGGCCCGCCGCCGCGGGACCGCCCCAGCCGGAGCTGCGCCAGCCGCCAGAGCGCGCGGCCGGCGAACCAGAGCCCGAGCACGGCGCCGAGCAGGACCGCGCCGACGAACACGTACTCGATCAGGATCTCCAGCCACGTCAGGTCGCGGGTGCCGGCGCCGCGTTCGAGAAGGCGCCGCTGGCGCTCGCGGGCCGCCGTCTCCAGCAGCCGCGCCAGGGAGGTCTGGGGCCGAGGTCTCGCGGAGAGGTAAGGACCTGTGCCCGCGGCGGCGGCGGCCAGCGCGCAGCCGAGCGCGAGCAGTGCGACGGCCCTGGCCCGAGTCACGCGGGGAACGCTAGATCACCGCGCGGCGCCGCGGGTCACGGCGGCGTCTCGATATGGGCGCGGGCGACGACGGCGTCGTACACGACGCGCTTCCGGACGCCGCGCTCGCGGGCGGTCTCGGCGATGGCGTCCTTGCGCGTGGCGCCCGCGGCCTCACGGTCGGCGACCTGCTGGGCGAGGTCCTTCGGGGTGGCTTCCGGCGGCGCGTCGGGCGCGCCCTCGACGACGATCGTCAGCTCGCCCTTCACCTCACCCGCGGCCCACTCCGCCAGCTCGGCGAGGCCGCCGCGGCGTACCTCCTCGTACGTCTTCGTCAGCTCGCGGCAGGCGACGGCGCGGCGTTCCTGGCCGAACGCCTCCGCCATCGCCGCGAGCATCGCTCCGACGCGGTGGGGGGCCTCGAAGAAGACGAGGGTGCGGCGTTCGGCGGCGAGCTCGGCGAGGCGCGTACGGCGCTCCCCCGCCTTGCGCGGCAGGAACCCCTCCATGCACCAGCGGTCGCTCGGCAGCCCCGCGATCGCGATGGCGGCGGTGACGGCGGACGGGCCAGGGACGACGGTGACCGGCAGCCCCTCGGCGGCCGCCGCGGCGACGAGCCGGAAGCCGGGGTCGGACACGCCGGGCATGCCCGCGTCGGTGACCAGCGCGACCGTACGGCCGCCGCGGATCGCGTCGAGCAGCTCGGGGGTGCGCGCGGCCTCGTTGGCGTCGTGGTAGCTGACGACGCGCTCGACGCGGATGCCGAGGTCGCGGGCCAGCCGGAGCAGGCGGCGGGTGTCCTCGGCGGCCACCAGGTCGGCCGTCGCGAGGGTGTCGGCGAGGCGGCGGGAGGCGTCGGCGACGTTGCCGATCGGGGCACCGCAGAGCACGAGCCGGCCCGTGTCGGGAGTCATCACGCGAATCCTGTCACTCCCGCGCCATACCATCCCGGGCATGGCGACGACCGAGGTCATGCCGCCCCCCGCGGCGGAGCGTACGGGCACCACCGTGCTCGCGCGTCCGTTGTGGCGCCCGATCCCCGGCAGCCGGCTGACCGGCTGGCTCGGCCCGCTGGGCGTCGCGCTGTTCGCGCTGTTCCTGCGGCTGCACGACCTCGCGGTGCCGGCCAAGGCGGCGTTCGACGAGGTCTACTACTCGTGCGACGCCCAGATGCTGCTCCAGTACGGCTACGAGCACGCGCACCTCAAGGACAACGTCTGCATCGTCGACTCCACCGTCACCGAGACGGCCGGCTTCGTCGTGCACCCGCCGCTCGGCAAGTGGCTCATCGCGATCGGCGAGTGGATCTACGGCTACAACCCCAACGGCGGTGCCCGCTCGGCGTTCGGCTGGCGGATCGCGGCGGTCGTCTTCGGCGCGCTGTCGGTGCTCGTGCTGTGCCGGCTCGGACGGCGGCTGTTCCGCTCGACGCTGCTCGGCTGCCTCGCCGGGCTGCTGCTCGCGCTCGACGGCCTGCACTTCGTGCAGAGCCGCGTCGCGATGCTCGACATCTTCCTCATGTTCTTCGTGCTCGCCGCGGCGGCGTGCGCGGTGGCCGACCGCGACTGGTCGCGGCGGCGGCTCCAGGACCGGTTGGGGCCCGATCGGTCCTTCCCCGGGCCGGGGTCGGGGTGGCGGCCGTGGCGGCTCATGACCGGCGTCATGCTCGGCTGCGCGCTCGGCACCAAGTGGAGCGCGATCTACTACGTCGCCGTCATCGCGCTGGTCATCTTCGCCTGGGACGTCGGCGCGCGGCGAGCGGCGGGCGTGCCGCGGCCGTTCCGCGCGGCGCTGCTCCGCGAGACGTTCCCGCTGCTGCTCACCCTCGCCGTCGTCCCTGTCGCGGTCTACGTGCTGACGTGGACCGGGTGGTTCGTGACCGACGGCGGCTGGCGGCGTACGTGCAACGCCCAGTGGCCCACCGAGTGCGGCGCGATCGAGGGCTTCTGGAAGTACCACAAGGAGATCTGGGACTTCCACGTCGGCCTGTCGTCCGACCATCCGTACGCCTCGAAGCCGTGGGGCTGGCTGGTCCTCGCGCGGCCCGTGCTCTACGTGTACGAGACGCCGCGGAAGGGCTTCTCGCAGGCCGTCCTCGCGGTCGGCACGCCGGCGATCTGGTGGGCGTCGATCCTTGCGCTCGCCGGCACCGCGTGGGGCTGGGTGTCGCGGCGCGACTGGCGGGCGGCGTTCGTGCTGGTGACGTTCGCGGCGGGGTACCTGCCGTGGTTCTGGCCCGCCGACCGGACGGAGTTCTTCTTCTACGCGCTGCCCGCGCTGCCGTTCCTCTGCCTCGCGCTGGCGTACTGCGCCGGCCTGGTCCTGGGGCCGCCGGACGCGAGCGACGGGCGCCGGATGGGCGGGGCCGTCGCCGTGGGCCTCTACGCGCTGCTCGTCGTCGTGAACTTCTTCTACCTGTACCCCGTGCTCTCCGCCGACAAGATCCCGTACGCCGACTGGCGGTCCCGCATGTGGTTCTCCTCCTGGATCTGACACCTCCCGCCCGCCCGGGGCCGCTGCCGCCCGTTCCTTGAAGATCACCACGCTCGAGACCGGCCGGTGGACGGCAAGGAAGACCGCGCCAGACCACGCCGCGCCCGCCGCGCCCGCCGCGCGCCCGAAACGATCACCTGTGTCCCCTCCCGTACGGCGTTCCGGCCGCTCAGGGGACACAGGTGATCGACTTCGGTGGGACCTGGCGCTACTCCACGCTCGAGACCGGCGAGCGGACTGCAAGGAAGGCCCGGGCTCGCCGCCGCCAGAGCCGGGCGGCGTATTTTGGGCGGCCAACCCTCGAGGAGGCGACCGTGGACGAGCCGCTGGTGTCCGTACGCGGTGAGGCCGTGCAGGAGGTCGAGCCCGAGACCGCCCAGCTCAACGTCGCCGTCGGCGCTCGCGACAAGCACCGCGAGGACACGCTGCGCCGGGTCGACGAGCGTTCGGCGGCGGTGCTCGCGCTGCTGGAGTCGTACGGCGTCGAACGCGTCGAGACGACGAGCGTGCGGATCGGCCCCGAGTTCAAGGACGGCAAGCCGAACGAGCGCATCGCCGGCTACTCGGCGGTCGTACGCCACGCCGTCACCGTGACCGACTTCGCGGCCCTCGGCGACCTCGTCGCGCGGCTGGCCGAGCTGGAGATGGTCGACGTCGCGGGGCCGTGGTGGCGGCTGCGGACGGACAGCCCGACGTACAAGGCGGCGCGGATGGCGGCGGCCCGCGACGCGGTGGAGCGGGGACGGGAGTACGCCGAGGCGCTGGGCAGCCGCCTGACGACCGTCGTGGAGATCGCCGACACCGGCCTGCTCACCCAGCCCGCGGACGGCGGCGGCGACTGGGCCGGCGGCCCGTCGATGCCGGTCGCGGCCTCGCCGATGCGCGCCATGAGCGCCACCGCTGCCGCACGGCCCGTGTCGCTCGACCTCGAGCCCGTACGCCAGGTCGTCCGCGCGAGCGTGGAGGCGCGGTTCCGGATGGCGGCGCCACCCGACGGCACGCTGTAGCAACGAACTCCCTACGAAAGGAACGCACCATGCGCAAGCTCACCCTCGAGAAGGAGCACCTCGTCGAGCTCACCGGCGAGGAGCTCGACCAGGTCGCCGGCGGCTCGGGCCTGTCGTGTATCAACTGCGCGAGCGACTTCCAGGAGTGCATCACCGGCCTGCCCTGTCTCTCCATCCGTTCCTGCTAGGCGCCACCCCTACCGTTCGGAAAGGACGCTCATGCGCAAGCTCAACCTCGAGAAGGAGACCCTCGTCGAGCTCAGCGGCGAGGAGCTCGACCTCGTCGCCGGCGGCTCCGGCCTGTCGTGCAACGTCTGCGTCAGCGGCATCGTGACCTGCGCGACGTACCGCTGCCTGCCGACGTGGAACGCCTGCTTCACCACCGAGGGCTGCGGCTAGACAGGACGGCGCGCGCCGCGCGTCGAACCCTTCGCGCCAAGACCCCTCAACGTTCGGGAAGGACGTCATGCGCAAGCTGAACCTCAAGAAGGAGACCCTGGTCGAGCTCACGACCGCGGAGCTCGACATCGTCGTCGGCGGCGCCGCGCAGGAGATCACGAAGGCGCCGTGCATCAGCGGCATCGTGTCGTGCGCGACGTACCGCTGTCCGACGCTCGACTGCGTCGCGACGGTCGCGAACGGCTGCTAGCTCGCCGTCTTCTTCGCCGCGGGGCGCCGACTCGACCGGGTCGGCGCCCCGTCGCCGTTCTGGGAGAGCTGACCCGTGACGAGCGCGCGGTACGCCCCGGAGCGCTTGCGCAGCAACGACGTGTGAGTCCCGCTCTCGATCACGCGGCCGTTCTCCACGACCATGATCAGGTCGGCGTTGACGACGGTGGACAGCCGGTGCGCGACGACGATCGTCGTGCAGCCGAGGCCGGTGAGGTTCTTGTGTACGGCCGCCTCGGTCACCGCGTCGAGGTGGCTGGTCGCCTCGTCGAGCAGGAGGACGGCGGGCCGTCCGGCGAGCGCCCGCGCGAGCGCCACGCGCTGGCGCTGACCGCCCGACAGTGACGCGCCGCCGTCGCTGAGCACGGTGTCGTACCCCATCGGCATCGCCGCGATGTCCTCGTCGATGCACGCCAGCTTCGCCGCCCGCTGCACGTCCTCCAGCGTCAGGGCCGGGTCGGCGAACGCGATGTTGTCGCGCAGCGTCGTCGAGAACAGGTACGGGTCCTGCGTCACGACCCCGAACTGGTTGCGCACGCTGCGCGCCTCCAGCGTCGTGAGGTCGATGCCGTCGTGCCGTACGACGCCGTCGGTCGGCCGGTAGAGCCCGAGCAGCAGGTGGCCGAGCGTCGTCTTGCCGGAGCCCGAACGCCCCACCAGCGCGACGGTCTGGCCCGGCTTCACGGAGACCGACACGTCGTCGACGACGATCTGTGAGAGCGGCGCGTACCGGAACGTCACGCCCGCCGCCTCGATCGCACCGGTCAGCCGCGGCGCGGGGCGGATCTCGTCGCCGGCCTGCTCGACGGGGGCGTCGAAGACGTCGTTGAGCCGCTCGACGTAGGACGTCAGCACCTGCACCGACAGACCGGTCGTGACGAGCACGGACAGCGGCTGCAGGAAGCTGACGGCGAGAGCGTTGAGGGCGAGCGCGTTGCCGAGGCTGATGTTGCCGTCGAGCACCTGCACGCCGGCGAACGTCAGGACGACGAGCGGCGACCCGATCGACAGCGCGGAGGTCAGCGCGTCGACCGCCGCGGACAGCCTGCCGCGCGAGACCGCGACGGAGATCTCGTCGGTGAACAGCCGCGAGAACTGCTCGACCGCGCGGCGTTCGGTGCCCGAGGACTTCAACGTCCCGATGCCGGCCAGCAGCTGGAACGCGTACCCCTGCGACCGCGCCTCCGCCCGCAGCGACTCCCCGGCAAGGCGCTGCGTCGCGCGCCGCGACACCAGCAGCACGACGACCTGCAACGTGCCGAGCCCGAGCACGAGCAACCCGACGGGCACGGAGAACGCCAGCAGCAGGACGAGGTACAGCGTCGCGAACGCGCCGTCGAGCAGCGCCGACAGCGTCGTCGTCGTGAGGATCTCGCGGACGTACGAGTTGCTGCGCAGCCGCATCATGAGGTCGCCCGACGAGCGGCTCAGGTGGAACGTGTAGGGCAGCGCGACGAGGTGCTCGAGGAAGCCGAGCGTCGTCCGCAGGTCCACGCGCGACCGCAGCTCCAGCAGCAGCAGGCCGCGCAGCCACGACGTCAGGAAGTTGAACGCCACCGCGACCGCGAGCGACAGCGCGATGATCCGCAGCAGGTTGCGGTCGCCGACAGGCACGACGCGGTCGACCAGCGCCGCGGTGAGCAGCGGCAGGCCGAGCGCGAGGACGCGGATGAGCAGCGACGTCGTGACCGCGCGGCGCAGCGTGGAGTGCTGCTCGAGCAGCGGCCGGATGTGCCGCCACAGGCCGTGCTTCCGACGTCCGCCCGGCGTGAACTCGGGGCCTGGCTCGGCGAGCAGGGCCACGCCGGCGTACGAGCGCCGCACTTCGTCCCACCGCACGTGCCGGCGGCCGATCGCGGGGTCCACGATGTCGATGCCGCCGCGGCGCACCCTGTCGAGCACGACGAAGTGGCTGAGGTCCCAGAACAGCATCGTGCCCTGCGGCAGCGCCTCGAGGTCCTCGACCTCGGTGCGTACGCCCTTCGCCTCCATGCCGTAGTACCCGGCGGCGGCGACGAGCGTCGCGGCGTCGGTGCCGTCGCGGCCCGTGCCGCAGACCGTACGGATCTCGTCGAACGGGATCGGGCGGCCGTGCAGCTCCAGCACCATCGCCAGCGCCGCGGCGCCGCAGTCGGCCAGCTCGACCTGCGCGCGGAAGCGCACCCGCCCGGCCATCAGTCACGCCCCAGCAGCAGGAACGCGATGGACTGCCGGTGCCGCAGGAGGGCGGGCCCGGTGCCGCCGGAGCGCGCCAGGTCCGCGAGGGCGACCTCCACGGCGCCGTCGCGGGCGCCGGTGACGCGCCCGCGCACCTCGCGGCCGTCGATCCGGACGCGCACCTCGGTGCCGGTCTCGACCTTGCGGTCGGTCGTCAGCGTGGCGGTGCGCCCGTCGGAGCCGATGGTCGCGGCGGCGGTCGTCCACGAGTCGACGCGGACGGCGAACGCCACCACCACGGCCAGCGCCAGCACCCCGAGCAGCCCCCGGAACAGCCAGACGGTCACCGCCTCGCGCAGGTCGAGCCGGCGCCCGCCGACCTGGCCGCGCGCGTGGTGCTCGACCGCCTCCGGCCGGAACAGCGGCCGCTTCTCGGGCGTCTCCGTCATCCCTTCCCCGCCCGCCCCTGCGCCGCGGCGTACAGCCGGTCCAGCAGGTCGTACACGACCAGCTCCTGCGTGCGCTGCGCGCCGCGGAGGAGCCGGTTGACGTGCATGTGGCAGAGGCTGCCGAGGATGTCCTCGCGGGTGCCGGCGAGCAGCGGCTCGATGGCCTCCGAACGAGCCGCCAGCGCGCCGAGCACGGCGGTCTCAGCGCGGTCTTCCGGTGTCCCGCCCATGAGCCGGGCCAGGCCCTCGCGCTCGGTGCGGAACAGCTTGCCTGCGTGCCGCTTCGCGTTGTCGCCGGTGCCGCCCTGCTCGGCGACGAGGCCGTCGCGCCAGCGGCGTACGGCGGCGCGCCGCGACGGCACGTCCATCCCGCCGTCGGCGAGCAGCCCGTCGACACCCAGAACCGCTGCGCGCCAGCGGATCCCGAGGCCCGCGTCACCCGCCGCGGCGAGCACGATCGCGAGCACCGCGTCGCTGTCGTGGCGGAACACCTGCTCCGCGACGACGATGCCCTCGGGGCCGCCGTAGCGGGCCACCTCGCGGCGGTACGTGTCGAGCACCACGCGCGACACGCGGCCGTCGTCGAGCAGCGGCCGTACGCGCGCGTGCAGCTTGTCGAGCACGTCGCCGTGGAAGCGGACCCGCAGGTGGTGCTCGGGGTCGCCGTAGCGCAGGAAGAACCACAGGTCCGCGGCGTCGCGTGTCTCCGCCACGAGCGGCGCGACGACCTCGCGCAGCACCGCGTCGGCGGTCGCCTTGCCGGTGTAGAGCTTGGCGGTCAGCCACTCCGACCCCGGCGGGAAGACGCTCTCGATGCCGCTGTCGTCGCCGACGTAGAGCGGGATCTGCGACGACGGCGTACGGCGCACCAGCGGGAGCACGAACTGGTGGACGTACGACCCCTCCGGCGACGACACCCCGAGGTCGTCCACGCCGGGGAACAGCTCGACGAGCTTCAGCCCGCCGCGCCGCCCCTCGTGCGCGAACAGCACCCGGCCCGCGGGCGCGTCGAGGTCGACGGGGAGGTCGTTGTCGCCCGCCGAGATGACGACCCGGCGCGGCAGCCGCAGCGCCTCGCGCAGCGCGGCGATCGCGGCGTCGCGCGCCTCCGGCGTCTTCGCGTCGCGCAGGTCCTTCAGCTCGTCGTACGTGACGTTCCACTGCGCCAGCGCGAGGACGAGGCGGCCGTGCGTGACGCGCGGGAGGTACGGCGCGTTGCTCAGCACGCCCCACGGCCAGGCCATGTTCGCGGCGACGCCCTGGTACTGCAGCGCGCCGAGGAACCGGTAGACCGCGAGCGCGCCGGTCTGGTGGTTGTGCGCGTTCGTGATGCGCGGCACGACCTCGCGGTCGAGCGAGCGCGACCGCAGCACGACGCGGTCGCGGGAGACGGAGACGTACAGGTCGTCGAGGCTGATCTGCCGCGCCGGCTCGACGCCCGAGACCGCGAGGAACGGGATCTCGTGCTCGCGCAGCACCGGCCTCGCGAGGATGTTGCCGACGCGCCCCTCGGGCAGGTGCACGACCTCCGCGAACACGACGTCCGGCCGCGCCGCCTCCTCCGCCTCGACGTGCGTACGGACCAGCTTCTCGATGCCCGGGTCGAGGTGGCAGAAGCGGCCCAGCAGCCGCGCGCCGCTCGGCCCGCCCGCGAAGTGGAACGCCAGGCGCCCGTCACCGCAGATCGTCCCGGACACGGCGAGCGCGTCGGGCAGCGGCGGCGGGTCGCCGGAGGCGAGCGCGTCGAGGTCGGCCTTGGTGACGGCGATCTCCCCGGCGCCCTCGGCGAGCGCGCGGGTCAGCATGCGGAGCAGGTACGTGTCGGCGCCGCGCCAGGCGGGTCCGCCGCGGGCCTCGCGGCTGCCGCCGGGGACGAGGCCGGCGAGCAGCGGCGCGCCCTCGGCCTGCAGCGCGGCGGGCGGCCCGAAGCCGATGCCGATCTCCTCGTCCAGCGCCTCCGCGAGCGGCACCTCACGCTGCTCGTACCGCTGGGTGAACGCCTCCTTGAACGACGACAGCTCGTCGCCCTCCGGCTTGCGCGACAGCGGGTGCAGCAGGTCGATGGCGCGGTACGCCTCGTTGACGACGTCGCTGCCGAGCCGCAGGGCGGGCGCCTCGTACGCGAGGTCGACCTGGAACAACCGCTGGAGCTGCAGGTCGGGGTCGAGCTCCTTCAGGTTCTCGGCGAGCCCGCGGTACTCCGCCGGGTCGTTGCCGAGGCGTTCGTCGAGCCGGTCGAGCGCGGCGTCGGCGGCGGCGAGCTTGTCGGCGTACGGCCGCGTCTCCTCGTGCGCCGAGAGGGAGGCGACGATGCGCTTGACGCTGTCGTCGCCGGTGACGACGGGCCCGAGGTCGCTGACGAGCAGCTGCGCGCTGACGAGCTCGCCGACGTACTCGCGGGCCTCCTCGATCGTGATGTCGTCGTCGGCGAGCGCCGCGGCCAGCTCCTCGATGCTCGCGCCGTCGCGGGCGCGTTCGAGGGTGGCGGTCAGGGCCTCGTCCTCCTCGAACGTCACGCGGTGGTAGCGCACACCGCGCTCGTCCACGCGCGCCTCCGCCATGCGCAGCCGCGCGCCGGCGCGATAGAGGCTGGTGTTGGGCACGAGCCGGAGGAAAGGGCGTACGGCCTCGTCCTCACCCAGCCGCGCGACGACCTTCGCGAGGAAGCCGAAGTCGAGCCGGGTGTGCCTCCTGGCGGCCTCGCGGCCTGGCAGCGTGAGGTTGGTCTCGCCGCCCACCGAGCCCACGGCACACCCCGCGAACAGCCCGAACGGCGTCGCGCGGCCCGCCATGCGGGTGAGGTACGAGTAGAGCGCGCGCGTCGCGCCCTCGTCGTCGATGTCGTCGGCGAGCGACGGCGACGCGAGGAAGATCGCCTCGCGGACGACCGGGTCGGCGACGAGGGTGCGTACGTCGCCGAGCTCGTCGAGCGTGCGGAACGGCAGCAGGGGCGCGCGGAGGACGAATGCGCCGGAGTCGGTGTACGTGTCGCGGGCGCGGGTCACGGGACCGGCTTCGTGAGGAGGAGGACGTCCCAGTCGGGCGCGCGCTCGCTGGTGGCGGCGAGCAGTGCGAGCGCGACGCCGGTGGCACCCTCGAGGAAGCCGGCGAGGGGCTCGTACCGCAGGTCGTCGCCCTCGGGGCGCATGCTGCCCCAGCCCGCGACCGGCTGTCCTGGGCGGTGCTGCTCCAGCGCGACGCCGAACCAGTGGCGCGCGGCGTCGGCGAGCGACTCGTCGCCGAGCTGCTCGTACAGCCTGCCGAACACGTGCACCAGCCCGACCGAGCCGTGGCAGAGCGGCGCGTCGACGACGCCCGCGTCGCGGCCGCGACGGGCGGCGGCGGCGAGGGCGACCTCGCGCGCCTCGTCCACCAGCTTCGCGTCGTCGAGTGCCCTGCCCGCGGCGAGCAGGCCGACCGCGACGCCGGGGTCGCCGTAGCACCACGCGACGCGCGTGCCGCTGCCGGCGCGGGCGTTCGGCGGCACCAACGACGGGTACAGGCCGGTGCTCTCGCCGTCCGGGAACCGTTGCGCCAGAAGCCATTCGGCCCCTCCGGCCAGCAGCGGCCGCGCCTCCTCGACGCCCGTCGCGAGGGCGTGCGCGAGCAGCGCGAGGGTGCCGGCCTGGCCGTGCGCGACGCCGGTGTCGTAGTAGCCCTCGGGGAACAGCTCGCGGCGTTCCTCCAGGCACGTCGCGGGGTCCACCCACCACGTGATGCCGTCGTCGGTCGTGGTCGACATGGCGGCGAGGCGTTCGACCGTGGCGTCGAGGGGGCGGCCTCGTTCGAGGACATAGACGCCCGCGCCGGTGACGCCGCGGATGAGGTCGGCGCTCGGCCAGTTGGTGGTGAGGGCCTGCGCGACGAGGAGGTCGACGTCGTTCTCGTCGGGGTCGGGATCGACGAGGCTGCCCTCGAGGTACGCGAGCACCCACCCGACGCCGACGGTGCCGGGGTAGAGCAGCGCGCTCGGTCGTTCGGCCTCGACGGCCTGCTCCAGCGCCTTGTCGAGGAACTCCAGCGCGGTGTCGCGGTCGGCCTCGGCGCCGTTCTCGGCATGCAGCTCGGCGTACAGGACGGCCGCGCCCGCGCAGCCCCGGCCGACGTCCTCGGCGCGCAGGCCGGGATCGGCGTCGTACACGGCGGGATCGCGCAGGGCGGCGGCGACGTCGGCGACGATCTCGCGCGCGCGGGACGCGGCGTCGCCCGTGAGGAGGGGGGTCACGTGCCCAATCCTCGCAGGAACCGCTCCCCCTGCGGAGAAGGGTCCCTCTGCACGTGCCCCTCACCCCCGAAGGAGAGCCGATGCGAAGGCTCGCACTGAAGAAGGACACGCTCGCCGAGCTGTCCACCGACGACCTCGCGAACGTCGTCGGCGGCGACATCACGACCCTGCTGCTGCCCTCGCTGCAGGCCTGCCCCGTCTCCGGCGCGTACCCGACGCTGCCGGTGATCTACTGCGTGACGAAGGCTGGCTCATGAAGAAGCTCACGCTCAAGAGGGACTCCCTCGCCGAGCTCACGACCGACGAGCTCGCGGTCGTCGTCGGCGGCGACGTCCCGACGATCAGGCAGTGCGACGACCTGCTGACCGGCATGTACCCCACCCTGCCGGTCCTGGGCTGTGTCGCGAACGCCACGGACCTGCTGCCGAAGACGCACTAGTACGCGCGAACGCGGAGAGCCCCCGCCGGCATGCCTGGCGGGGGCTCTCGTCGTGCTGGCGCTGTGACGCCCGCTCGAGGCCCCCCAGGAATCGTCGACACTTGGCCATCCTGGTCCCGCGGGACTCGCCTGGCCTGCCGGGGAATTTCCCAGTAGTTGAGACGTGGCACGTACGGCACCCGTACGGTGCGCTACCGCGACACGCGGATTCGGGCGTCACCCGTGCGTCCGATGCCAGGGGTGGGGGCAGTCGTGCTTCGATTTCTTCGTAATGGCCGGACGATGGTCGTTGTCACGACTGTCGCTGTCACCGTCGCTGGGCCGAGCGCCATCCCAGCCGACGCCGCCGACTCGATGCCCGTATCGGTGGCACCGGATTATCCGCTCGCGACGACGGTGACGCACCCAGTAGACGAAGGGATGCCACCGGGCACCGACGCCACCGACCCAGAATGGCTGGACCCCGAGGTGACCGTGCCCGCTCCTGGGATCGTTGACGTTGACGTTCCCGCAACGGGCTGGGTACGGGCGGGCAGCTTCCCCCTGTCGGTGGCACAAGCATCGACCGGTTCCTCACCCGCGCGTGTCCGCGTCCGGATGCTGAGCCAGGCAGAGACCACCGCGGCGGGCGGGCGATTCTTGGGCTTCGAGCTTGTTCGCGCGGATCGCGGTGCTGGTACCGGTGTAGTAGCGGTGTCGTTGGACTACACGGGCATCGAGCGCGCCTTCGGCGGTGACTTCGCGTCCCGGTTGCGTTTGGTTCGGGGTTCGGATTGTGTCGCGGACACGCCCTGCGTACGACGTCCCGTGGCCGCCCGGAACTACCACGACACGCGGATGCTCAGGGGCAACGTTTCAGTGCGTCCGGACCCTGCGGCCTCGGTCGCCGGCGGTGATGACACCATCGGCTCAGCCGATAGCGGGTTCGGCGCGCAGCCGATTGGCGATGACGCGGCGATGTTGTCGGCGCCATCGGCGTTGACTTCGGCAACCTACGTGGCGTCGGCCCCGTCGAACGGCCCGGCAGGTGACTACAGGACCAGTGCGCTCTCAGCTGCCAGTCGTTGGAGTGTCGGGGTGGGCAGTGGCGTCTTCACCTACTCGTACCCGATCGCTGTCCCGCCGTCGGTCGCCGGTGCCGCGCCGTCGCTTGCCATCAACTACTCGTCGCAGACGGTCGACGGCCGCACGGTGTCGTCCAACGGTCAGGCACCGAAGGTCGGCGAAGGCTGGGACTTCGAACCCGGATTCATCGAGCGCCGGTTCAAGGCCTGCGGCGGGACCGGCGCCATCGCCGCGGACCTTTGCTGGTCGAGCCATAACGAGTACATCTTGCACTTCGGGGGCCACACGGGTGAGCTGCTCCGCGTCGGCAGCAGCAACGAGTGGCGCCTCCGGGGCAACGATCCAGGGTGGTTGATCCGGTCGTTCACCGGGGCCGACAACGCCGACAACGACGGCGAGTACTTCCAGGTCGTGACCAGCGACGGCACGAAGTACTGGTTCGGCTACGGCACCGAGCCGCGCAACAACCCGACCCTCTATACCAGCGGCGCCTACGAAGTTCCGGTTTACGGCGGGGTCGGTGAGCCTTGCTACAACGCCGTCACGAGCCTGAGCTGGTGCCAGCAGACGTACCGCTGGAACGTCGACCGGGTGCTGGACACCAACAACAACGTGATGTCGTACTTCTACACGAAGGAGCGCAACAAGTACGCACGGCAGGCGACGTCCGCCCTCGCGACACCGTACGTGCGAGCCGGCTTCCTCAAGCGCATCGAGTACGGACAGCGGAACGGGGCCGAGGATGACACAGCACATGCGCGTGTGCTGGTGACGACACAGGCCCGTTGCGTGTCACAAACGCCGACTTGTCCGACCCCCACGTCGAGCAGCTCCCCCGACTCCTACCCCGATGTGCCGCTCGACCTCCTGTGCAGCACGACGGCGACCTCGTGCGACGCGACGCTGAGCTCACCAACGTTCTGGTCGACGCAGCAGATCAGCTCGATCGCCACGGAGTTCTGGTACGGCGCACTTACGACGCCTGCCTACGAGCCCGTGTCGACGTTTTCGATGGAGTACTCGTTCCCGCCGACCGGCGACACCACGACGCCGTCCTTGTGGCTGCAGAGCATCAAGCACACCGGCGAGTACGGCACCGGCTCCACGGAGATGCCGGCCGCCCGCTTCTACGGCTACGACCCGTTGCCCAACCGCGTCAACAGCGGAACGGGTGTGCCGGCGTTGAACAAGTACCGGGTCAAGACGATTAACACCGAGCTTGGTGCACAACTGGTCGTCACCTACGGGCAGCCTCACCCCTGCGTCGCGAACACGGCGCTGGTGCCGAACACGAACGCCACCGACTGCTACCCGGCGTTGTACAACGGGGACTGGATTCCGTTCCGGAAGTACCTGGTCACGGACCTGCTCGTCAAGGACGTCCGGGGCGATGGACCCGACACGCACACGACGTACACCTACAACGACGCACCAGCGTGGCATCACGACGACTCCCTGCTGACCGACGATGACAAGCAATCCTGGACGGACTACCGGGGTCATGCCGACGTGCGGGTGCGCGTCTCGGGCAGCGGATCGACCAGCGGCACGGACACCCGCTACTTGACCTTCCGCGGTATGTACGGCGACAAGCTCACCGCGACCACGGCGAAGACCGGTCCCAACGAAGACCTCACGGACTCCACCGGCACGGTCTACAACGACTACGACTACCGCGCCGGTCTGCCGCTCGAGGTGCAGCAGTTCGACTCGTCGGACGTCCTGGTCGCCTCCGAGATCCACCGTTACTGGTCCGTGCAGCTCGTCGATGGGCCGGACAAGTTCCAGTCCCACGACAGCGACTACGTCCGCGAGTCGCGCACCGTACGGCGGGTGAAGAACACCGCGGCGCCCGTGGCCTGGCGCGAGCAGGTTACGGACAGGACCTATTCGCCGACTTTCGGCACGCTGCTAACGACATCCGAGGACGGTGACGCCGCGACTCTCAGCGACGACACCTGCACCAAGCTCGGCTACACCCAGAACACGACTGCCTGGATCACCGACAAGCCTTACCGCACCATGACCTACGACGGGTCATGTGGCAGCAACAGCACGACGAAGATCGCCCAGACCGAGTTCGTGTACGACGGCAACGCCAGCCTTACCGACCCAGCGGTCAAGGGCAACGCCACCGAGATGCGCAACTTCATCAACGCCACCGACAGCGCCGTCACGCGCACGGGGTACGACTCCATGGGGCGCGTGACGTCGGTCATCAGCCCCAACGAGGTAGCGAACGGCACCAACGGTGCGACGACGACGACCTACGCGCCGACATCCGGGTACCCGCACGACGGGATCACGACGTCCACGCCCCCGCCGACCACAGCTCCTGGCACCGTCGGTCAGTCCACGAAGACGCTCTTGTGGTTCGCGTGGGGCGTGCCGCGCCGGGTCACCGACGCCAACGGCTGGTCCACGACGTTCAGCGTCGACCACCTCGGCCGGACGACTGCTGTCACCCTCCCCACCGACACCACCTTGCCCAGCGTGAAGTTCGAGTACGAGCTCGTGAGTGGCGGGCGCAACCTGATCACCACGAGCCGGCTCGTCAACGACACGAGCTACCTCAAGTCCTACGACTACTTCGACGGGTACGGCCGACCCATCCAGACGCAGCTGCCACCGGCGAACGACGGCGGGACGGGCCGTCGGCTGATCATGACCCGCTACGACGCCTTGGGGCAGAAAGCGGCCGAGACCGAACCATTCGGCGCTACCGGCATCGCAGGTGCGGGACTGGCCGATGTCGCGCTGACGGACATCCGCCGCGAGACTCGGTTCGGCTACGACGCCCTCGGCCGCCTCTACCGCACGGCCCACTACGCCGCCGGCGTTCTGCAGCACGCCACCGACGTCACCCATTACGGCTGGCGCCACACCGTTCACGGACGTGACCGCGCCGCCAGTGACCTGCCGAAGCTCAACGACGTCGATTACCACACGGACGTCTTCGGCCGGACGGCGAAGGTCAGCAACTACAACGACGCCGGCACCGCTCTGCACACCGAGTACACCCACACCGCAACGGGCGAGCTCAGCTCGATCGAGGACGCCGGAACCAATGTCACCACCTACGGCTACGACTGGCTCGGCCGCCGAACCTTCTCTTCCGACCCCGACCAGGGCTCATGGGCGATGACCTACGACCCGGACGGGAACCTCAAGAGCGTCAGGGACGCCCTCCAGGCGTACGTGCTCTACGACTACGACCGGCTCAGCCGCAAGATCCGCGCGCAGTCGAAGCCGACGGCGACCGCGACCCCCACGATGCTCAGCGAGTGGGCATACGACGACAACGCGGTGACGAACAGTGAAGGCCGCATGACCAAGGCGACCCACTTCACCGACGGACTCCCATACGCCACCGCCGTCGGCTCCTACGACGAGCTCGGGCACGCGACGAGCAAGACTGTCACCGTCCCGACCACGCCTGGCGACGCGACCTCGCCGCGGAACTCGATCGCCGGCAACTACACCTTCGGCTACATCTACAACAAGGCTGGCGCCGTCGCCTCGGTCACCATGCCTGCCGTTCCCGGCGTTGCGGCCATGACGCAGGAGAAGGTCACCACCGACTACAACGCGGCTGGCCTTCCCGTCGCGCTGAAAGAAACGCTGCCCAACGGCACGGCCGGAGCGAGGTATTACTCGGCCGCGCAGTACTACAACAACGGCCAGATCCAGGAACGGCTGTTGCGCTCCGACACCATGCGGCGGACCTACGAGTACAACGCCGGCAACGGCCTGGTGTCGCAGATCATTGCGCAGACGCGGCCGACAGATCCCGCTCCGCAGGTGTATGAGCACTACGAGTACACCTATGACAGCGACCAGAACGTGACCTCTGTCACCGACCGCGCCACCGGCGGCATACAGCAGCGAGAGTGCTTCCGCCACGACAAGCTGAACCGCCTTCGGAAGGCGTTCACGACATCCGCCGGAGGGATCTGCAGCGACGAGACCTACATGGCTGCCGGTCCCGGCCCGTACTCGCAGACCTACACCTACAACGACATCGGCGACATGACCAGCCTTTCCGACGCCGGTGTCACCACGACCTACACGTACGGCGACCCGCTCCACGCCCACGCCGTGATGAAGACCTGGACAACCACCCAACCCGCGGCACCGACCCACGAGTACGACCTCAACGGCGCCACGACCAAACGCACCAGCCAGCTCGGCGTCCAAGACCTGACCTGGACACCACTCCACCAGCTCAAGGCGGTACAGGGGCCGGGAGCGACGAGCTACGTGTACGACGCCGACGGCGCCAAGCTCATTCGCGACACCTCGACCACCTCGACCCTCTACCTCGACGGCATGGAAGTCAGCGCGCAGCTCGACGCCACCACCTCGACCGTGAAGAAGAGCGCGACCCGGTACTACGGCTCCTTCGCGATGCGCACCGCCGAGGAAGGCGGCGCTGCACAGATAACGACCCTGCTGCGGAACTACCAGAACTCCGCATCGACGCTCGTCAACGGCACCACCGTCAGCCGCCAACGCTTCACGCCCTATGGCAAGCGGCGAGGCGGCCAGCTGACGGGTACCGACCGCAGCTTCCTCGACAAGATCGAAGACCTGACCGGTCTGACGGCCCTCGGCGCCCGCGACTATGACACGCGACTCGCACGATTCATCAGCGTCGACCCGCTCGCCGATCTCACCACGCCGCAGACGCTGGCCTCGTACAGCTACGCGAAGAACAATCCGACGACTTTCGTCGATCCCACGGGGATGCTCGCCGACCCGTCACCGGGCGGTGGCTGCGCGACGACCTGTCCCCGGCCCGAGACCAACCCCACGCCAACCCCGAGCCCGACGCCACCTCCGCCTCCGTCGGGTGGCTCAGGCGGCGGCGGCTTCGATCCGTTCGCCATCTATCGCACTGTCATGGAACAGACGATCGGGCGCATCCCGGTTCAGGGCACCCTGGTCATGGCCGCGATCGACGATGGCAACGACTGCTTTGCCAACGGAAAGGGATGGGCGTGCGTCCGCACCGCCCTCGTTGTCGTCGGTGAGGGCGGGGCAGCAGTCGCGGCCGGCGCACGCGCATATAGAGCGTATCGAGCGGCTCGCGTGGCGGAGGCTATCGGCGCAGAGAGCGCAACGATTGTGGCGCGGATACCCTTTGGTCCTGCCCCTGAGAAGGCGGTGAAGGTTCTGGAGCGGGTTATGTCGAAGGGCTCACCTTTGCCTGGATATAAGGGTGGCTCGGTGTTCAGAAACTCGGCGCGCCGTCTCCCGGACGCCGATCAAGCAGGGAATCCGATCACCTATCGCGAGTGGGACATTAACCCACACATAAGAGGTGTTGACCGCGGGCCTGAACGGATGGTGACAGGAAGTGATGGATCTGCCTACTATACCGCTGATCACTACAACTCCTTCCTACAGTTCTCGGGGCAGGGCTCTTGATGAACCCACTTCCGCTACTGTCCGTGACCGGTGGTGCTTGGCTGCTCTTGGTCGATGCTGAGCCACAGGCTGTTGCCGAGGCTGCTGCGCGGTGGTCTGACACCGGCTTGGTCGTTCGTGTCCTGCGTGGTCAGAAGATGCGCACGTGGCAGGGCCTTTTTGACGAGACCGCCGCTGCCTTGCAGTTTCCCTGGTATTTCGGTGAAAACCTCGATGCTCTCTTTGACTGCATCACCGATCTGGACTGGTTACCTCGAGCGGCTGGCTACGTGCTTGTGATCAACCACCCCGACGAGGTGCTGGCGGATGCGGGACCCGGGGCGCTCCACCAGTTCGCGACCTTGCTCGGCGCTGCGCGCGAACAGTGGACCACTCCCGTCGAACAAGGCGAGTCTTGGGACCGGCCGGCAGTCCCATTCCACGTGGTGATGCACGCGACAAGTAATGCGACTGCGGCCACACACTTATGGACTGCCGCAGGCGGAACGGTGGTGCCCTTCCCGAGTGATGACGAGAGCACGGACCGTGGGTGAATCGGTGGGAATCGCCCGATGCGCTCAGGGGTGTCTTCTGGCATAGAAGGTCACCGATTTAGCGCGCGACCGCACCACGACAAGAAGTCAGTTTCAAAGCTCGCCGCGTTCGCGATACCGCCCGGGCGACTCCGCCGCACAGTGCAGTTGAAAGCGCAGGGCGCAATAGTCTGCGGGCACTGTCGGGCGTGGCTGCCGTCGAGGCATTTGAGTTCGGCTGCCCCCACCCTTCTCTCGCACGTGCTCCTTCTCGCGGATTGGTCAGCGGGCAAGAGTTTCCGCTCGTGCGGCAATCGCTCTGTTCGGAGATCGGGACCCGTCGCCGCTGGCTGAACAGCACGGTCGTCCTAGGCGCCGTTGCCGCACGGAAGAACGACACAGGGGCCGCTCCACGGTGTGGACCCGACCCCTGTGTCGCACTGTGACGTTCCTCGAACCGGAGGACCGGAGTGGTCCGTGGTCGAGCAACGCCGTGCTGGTGGAGGTGAGGGGATTCGAACCCCTGGCCTCTTCCGTGCGAGGGAAGCGCTCTACCGGACTGAGCCACACCCCCAGCAGCCATCGAGGCTACCACCTGCGGCGGTTCTTCCCTGCACCCGTTCCGGCGCCTCAGTCGCCGACGGCGCGGCGGTGCTCGGCGGCCCGGTCGGGCATCGAGAGCACGGTCGCGGTCTCGTCGTACGTCGCCTCGTAGCGCGCCCGGTGCTCGGCCTCGCGGCGGGCCAGCGCGGCCTTGCGTTCGCGCCGCGCGATCTCCGCCGCCCGCAACGCCGCCTTCCGCAGGAAGATCACGTACGTCACGAGGATCGCGTCGATCACGAGGTGGATGTAGAGCCAGGGCCCGCCGAGGAGCAGCCCGGCGAACGAGATCCCCGACGCGATCGTGAGCCGCTTGAGCATCGCGCGGCGGCGGTCGACGAGGCTCTGCGCGGACCGCGCGGGGTCGGTGACGCGGGCGGTGGGCACGACGATGTAACGCCCTGAGGCGTTGGCCGGCGCGGCGGCGCGGGAGGGCTCGCGGCGCGAGAGGACGCGCATCGCGTTCGAGTAGCGGTCGATCGACCGGCCGTCGTGCGCGGCCTCGCGGGTGTCCCGCGTAGCCCACGCGATGACGACGAACCAGAGGACGGCGAGACCGGCGATCAGCGGCATGGTGGCGGTGCGCCTCCAACGGTTCCGCGGGTGTTCCTGACGGCTTCGACGGTACGGGCGCGCGGCGCGTGAGTGTCGGAGGTGCGTGTCGACAGA
Source organism: Frankiaceae bacterium (assembly GCA_035556555.1). Classification (GTDB taxonomy): domain Bacteria; phylum Actinomycetota; class Actinomycetes; order BP-191; family BP-191; genus BP-191. The sequence continues at coordinate 188,774 of DATMES010000002.1, read as the reverse complement.
TCGGCGTGTCGCGGGTCAGCCGTCGCGGACGGCGTGCCAGCGCCGCAGCAGACCGCCCGGCACCTCCTCGACCGTGAGGGCGTAGCAGACGTGGTCGCGGTACGCCCCGTCGATGTGCAGGTACCGCTCGCGGACGCCCTCGTCGCGGAAGCCGAGCTTCTCGACGACCCGGCGGCTGGCGACGTTCTCGGGGCGGACGTTCGCCTCGACGCGGTGCAGCCGCGCGGCGGTGAAGCAGTGGTCGGCGAGCAGCGCGACGGCCGTCGGCATGATGCCGCGGCCTGCGTACCGGCCGTCGATCCAGTAGCCGAGGAAGCACGAGTTGAGGCTGCCGCGCCAGATGTTCCCCGCGGTCACCTGGCCGACGAAGCGGCCGCCGTACGTCACCGCGAACGGCAGCGTCGTACCGTCGCGCGCCTGCCGCCGCAGCTGCCGCAGCATCGGCGCGAACGCCGTCATGGAGTACCTGTCGAACCACGCACCCGGCGCCGACGGCTCCCAGGGCGCGAGCCACGCCTCGTTCGCCAGCCGCACCTCGCTCCACGCCGCGGCGTCGCGCATCCGGAACGGCCGCAGCTCCACCTCCCCGTCGCGCAAGGTGGCGGGCCACGCGCCTGTCATGTCGGGGCCCCCGCGGTCGCGCGCAGCGCGAGCGTGGGGATTCTCATATGCCGCGGCGTTCCAGTAGCCAGGTCAGCAGCGGCGTGCCCTCCGCGACCTCGGTGGTCTCCTCGGGAACGATCGCGAGGCCGTTCGCCGACGCGAGCCCGGTGAGCAGGTCGGCGTTGGGGCCGCCGGTCGGCGTGACGACCCACCGGTCGGCGGAACGCTCCACCTTGACCCGCACGAACTGCCGCCGCCCCGCCGGCGACGCGAACGCCGTCGTCGTCATCGCGCTCACGTGCGGCCGCCCCAGCGTCTCCGCGCCGAGCATCCGCCGCAGCGCGGGGCGCACGAACACCTCGAACGACACCAGCGCGCCCACGGGATCGCCGGGGATGACGAACACCGGTGTCCGCTCGACCCCGATGATCCCGAACGCCTGCGCCCGGCCCGGCTCCATCGCCACTTCGTCGTACGTCATCGTCCCGAGCCGCGAGAGGACGTCGCGGACGACGTCGTACGGCCCGTCGCGCAGCCCGCCCGTGACGACGACGGCGTCGGCCTGGATGAGGTGGTCCTCGACGACGTTGGAGAACGTCTTCGGGTCGTCCTCGCCGACGATGCCGCCCTGGAACGCGATCGCGCCGGCCTCGCGGACGGCGGCCGAGACGGCGTAGCCGGCGGCGTCGGCCTGCTGGCCCGGGCCGAGCGACTCGCCGGCGTCGGCGAGGTCGGCGCCGACGGAGATGACGACGACGCGCGGCTTCGGGCGGACGAGGACGTTGCGGCGGCCGATCGCGACGAGCAGGCCGACCTGCGCGGCACCGATGAGGCTGTTGCGCGCCAGCACCGTCGCGCCCGCGGCGACGTCGTCACCGGCGCGCCGGATGTACGCCCCCGGCACGGCGGCGCGCGAGATCGCGACCTGCGCGAGCCCGCCGTCGGTCCAGCCGACGGGGACGACGGCGTCAGCGCCGGACGGCAGCACCGCGCCCGCGACGACGCGGACGCAGAGGCCGGGCTGGACGACGAAGTTCGCGGCCTGGCCGCGCGCGACGTCGCCCGCGACGTGCAGCGTCACGGGGCCTGGAACATCGGGCGAGCGGACGGCGTAGCCGTCGCAGGTGGCGGTGTCGTACGCCGGCACGCCGCGGTCGGCGACGACGTCCTCGGAGAGCACGCAGCCGTGCGCGTCGAGCAGCCGCAGCTCCAGCTCGGTCAGCGGGCCGATCGCGGCGAGGATCTGCTGCAGGTGCGCGTCGACGGACTTCACGTCTCGCTCACGAACTTCCGCAGCCACTCCAGGAAGTCCGGCCCGATGTCGGGCCGATCGACCGCGAGTCGTACGACTGCCTTGAGGTAGTCGGAACGGTCGCCGGTGTCGTACCGGCGGCCCCGGAAGACGACGCCGTGCATGGGCTCCGACGCGATGAGCGTGGCGAGCGCGTCGGTGAGCTGGATCTCGTTGCCGCGCCCCGGCTTCGTCTCGCGCAGGACCCCGAACACGCTGGGAGAGAGCACGTACCGGCCGATGACCGCGAGGTTGCTCGGCGCGTCGGCGGGATCGGGCTTCTCGACCATGGCGGTCACCTCGACGACGTCGGTGTCGCGGCTGCCGACGCTGGCGCAGCCGTACATCGAGATCTGGCTCTCCGGCACCTCCATCAACGCGACGACGCTGCCGCCGCGCTCCTGCTGCACCGCGATCATCGTCTCCAGCAGCGGGTCGCGGTCGTCGATGAGGTCGTCGCCGAGGAGGACGGCGAACGGCTGGTCGCCGACGTGCGCGGCGGCCTGCAGGACGGCGTGCCCGAGGCCGAGCGGCTGCCCCTGCCTGATGTAGTGGACGTCGGCGAGGTCGGCCGACTCGCGGACCATCGCGAGGCGGGTGTCGTCGCCCTTCGCCTCCAGCGCCGACTCGAGCTCCCACACCCGGTCGAAGTGGTCCTCAAGGGTGCGCTTGCCGCGGCCGGTGACCATGAGCACGTCGGTCAGACCGGCGCGGACGGCCTCCTCGACGACGTACTGGATCGCGGGCTTGTCGACGACGGGGAGCATCTCCTTGGGCGACGCCTTCGTCGCGGGGAGGAACCGCGTGCCGAGACCGGCGGCAGGGATGACGGCCTTGGTGATCGGCATGCCAGAACCCTAACGAACGCCGCCCGTCAGGGCGTGAGCGCTCCGGCAGGGGTGTTCTCGTCGCGCTCGGGGTCGTCCCGGGGCTCCTCGGGGGCAGGATCGCCCGACTCCGCACCGGCGTCCGCCCCGGCAGCGTCGGGCGCGTCGGGCGCGTCGGGCGCGTCGGCGCCGTAGTCGGCCATCGCGTCGTCGCTGACGACGGTGTGCGGCTCGACCGGGTCGTCGTACACGACGGTCCCGTTGTCGATCTGCACCTCGTCGGCGGCGTCCTCCTCGACGACGTCCACGAACTCGGCGGGCGGCGGCGGCACCTTCTCACCGGGCATCTCCGGCATCGGCGACGCGACCCAGTAGCCGTCGCGGCCGGCCTCCTTGGCGGCGTACAGCGCGGCGTCGGCGGAGCGCACCAGCGTCGCGCCGCTGCGGCCGTGGTCGGGGTAGACCGCGATGCCGATGGAGACGGTGACGCGGATCGGCTCCTCGTCGGCCGCCCCGAAGCGCCGCTGCCGCACGATCTCGCAGATCTTCCCCGCCGCCAGCGTGGCGCCCTCGAGGTCGGTCTCGGGGAGGATCAGCACGAACTCCTCGCCGCCGTAGCGGGCGAGCGTGTCGACCTCGCGGATGGCGCCCTTGACGCGCGTCGCGAGCTCGATGAGGACCGAGTCGCCGCGCGGGTGGCCGTAGACGTCGTTGACCTGCTTGAACTTGTCGAGGTCGAAGATGAGCAGCGCGAGCGGCCGCTGGAACCGGCTGGCGCGCTCGATCTCCTTGTCGAAGTTCATCTGGAAGTAGCGGTAGTTCCACAGGCCGGTGAGGCCGTCGGTGATCGAGAGGCGCTGCGCCTCCTGGTGCAGCAGCACGTTGTCGATGGCGACGGTGGCCTGGTTGGCGAACGACCTGATGGTCGCGAGGTCGTTGTCGTCGAACGCGTCCGAGTCGACGCGGTCGTACAGGTTGAGGACGCCGATGACGCGGCCCTGGCTCTTGAGCGGCACGGCGATGACGGAGTCGGCGCGCGGCTCCGCGTCGGCGAGCCGCAGCTCGCCCTGCGCGTCGGGGCCGACGTGGCCGTGCACGCCCTCGCCGCTCTGCGCGACGCGGCCCGCGACACCTTCACCGACGCCGACACGGACGGACGCGCTGGACAGCCGGCCGTCGAGACCGCGGCCGACCTTGAGGTACAGCTCGTCGCGGTTGGCGGAGAACAGCATCAACGCGCCCGCCTCGGCGCGGATCGTCACCATCGCGGTCTCGAGGATCACCGCGAGCATCTTCTTGAGGTCGTGCGTGCTGGACAGCGTGTCGCCGAGGCGCGTGAGGTTGCGCTTGAGCTCGTCGCGCGAGTCCTGGAGCGCGTGGATGTACGTACGCAGCTCGTCGGTCATGGTGTTGAACGCGAGCGCGAGCTTGCCCACCTCGTCGCGCGAACGGATGTCGATGTGCGTGTCGAGCTTGCCGCTCGCGACGGCGAGCGCCGCGTCGGACAGCTCGGCGAGCGGCCGCGTCGTCACGCGCGCCATGAGCCACCCGAGCATGCCGGCCATGACCACGAAGACGCCGAGGATGACGACGAGGCCCTGCCAGGTGCGCTCCTGCGTCTGCTGCGACTCCTCGCGGGACACCGAGGCGTACGCCACCGGGCCGCCTACGAGGGGGGTCTTCGCGGTGACGAGGAGCGGGCCGGCCTTGACGGCTTGCGCCCCGGGGCCCGTCGCGACGACCGCGGCGGCCTGCGAGGCGTCGCCGAGCGTCGTCGTCGTGGCGCTGCCCTTCGGGTCGACGAGTGTCACGTCGGTGCCCCCCGGCCGCACGTCCGCCAAGGTCTTGTCGTCGAGCCAGAAGCCCGCGACCGCGTGCCCGATGGTGCAGGTGCCGGTGGCGCAGTCGGTCGTGATCGCGACGGCGGAGTAGAGGGCGTACGGGGTCGCGCGCTTGTCGACGGCCTTCGCGATGGCGGTGATCTGCGCGACGGGGTCGGGCGCTTCCTTCGCGACGCCGTACTTCGGCGGGCGCTTGATGGACGTGCCGGTCTGGCTGCCGTTCGCGACGATGGCGACGAAGTCCGCGCCGGACTCGCGCCCGAACTGCGCGACCCGGGTCTGGACGAGCTTGGTGTCCTTCGTGCTGAGCGCCTGGCCGGCTCCGCCGTTGGCGAGGTCGCCGGCGGAGTCCTCGGCTCTCTTGCCGTACACCTCGAGGACGTCGATGAGGCTGGCGGTGCCGTACTCCAGCCGGTCGCCGATGCGGCGTTCCTCCTGCTGGTTGATCATGACCAGCACGACGAGGGCCGTGACCGTCAGCGGAACGAGGACGATCGCGACCAGGGTGATGGAGAGCCGTACGCGCAACGGCATCGGCGGTCCCCTTTCCCTCCGGCCCGCGTCAGGGCACGGTCGGCCCCGATCCCCGCTCTCCCCGCTTGTCGGCAGGTCACGGGAAGGGCTTGAGTGCCATGCTCGCACCCATGGGCGGTCCTGTCGGGGAGAACGGCGTTCCCGACCGGAAACGCGCCCTGCGCGCCCGGTTGCTGGCGGTGCGCGCCGGTCTGTCGTCGGCCGAACGGCACAGCGCCGCGGCTGCGCTCACGGAGGCCGTGCTGGCGCTGCCGGAGGTGTCGTCGGCGCGGGTCGTGGCGGCGTACTACGGCACCGGGACGGAGCTGCCGACGGAGCCGCTGCTCTCCGCTCTGCGCTCGCGTGGCGCGCGCGTCCTGCTCCCTCTCCTGCTGCCCGGCGACGGGCTGGCATGGGGGACGTACGACGGGGGGCTGGTCTCGGGACCTCACGGGCTGCTGGAGCCGCGGGTCGTGGACGCGGACCTCGGTGAGGCCGACGTCGTGCTCGTGCCGGGGGTGGCGTACGACCTAGCCGGGCGGCGGCTGGGGCGCGGCGGCGGGTCGTACGACCGCGCGCTCGCGTCGGTGTCGGTGCCGGTCGTCGCGCTCGCCCTCGACGAGGAGGTCGTGGACGAGGTACCCGTCGAGCCGCACGACCGCCGGGTCGACGTCGTCGTGACGCCGACCCGGGTCGTACGCGCTACGCGGGGATAGAGACGCCGACGCCGCCGCGGGTGTCGGCGCCGTACCGCGCGATCTCCCTGGGCAGGTCGAGCGGCGCGATCTTCACGCCCTTGGCCGCGTCGTCGAGCAGCGCCGCGGGGACGACCCACGCGACCTCGAACTCCAGCCCGTCGGGGTCCTTCGCGTAGAGGCTCTTCGTCGTGCCGTGGTCGGACGCGCCGGCGAGCGCGCCGGCCTCGGCGAGGACGCCGGAGAGGCGGTCGAGCTCGGCGAGCGTGTCGACCTCCCACGCGAGGTGGTACAGCCCGACCGTCGCGCGCCCCGCCTGGCTCGGGCCGGCGGCCGCGCCGATCTCGAACAGGCCGAGGTCGTGGTCGTTGGTGCTCGCGGGTGCCTGAACGAACGCCGCCCCGCGCATCTGGTTGACGACGCGGAAGCCGAGGACGTCGGTGTAGAACGCCACGCTGCGGTCGAGGTCGCGGACGTAGAGGACCGCGTGGTTCAGCTGCTGGATCGGCATGTCTGCTCCTTAGGTCTACGCCCTTGCGCAGCATAGTTGCACAGGCAATCATTCCGTGCGCGGCTGACGGCGTCGGCGTGCCGTGGCATCATTAGCAGTCGTCGTACCCGAGTGCTAACGAGGAGACCCCCGCCGTGCCGACGTACCAGTACGCCTGCACCGCCTGCGCCGAGCGTCTCGAGGTCGTCCAGAAGTTCACCGACGACGCCCTGACCGAGTGCCCCGCGTGCGGCGGCGCGCTGCGCAAGGTGTTCTCGCCGGTGGGTGTCGTCTTCAAGGGGTCGGGCTTCTACAAGACCGACAGCCGTTCGTCGTCGGGCGGGTCGAAGCCGGACGCCGCCAAGCCGGATGCCGCCAAGCCCGCGGAGTCCGCGCCGGCCGCGTCGTCGTCCTCCTCGTCGGAGCCGGCGGCGCCCGCGCCGAAGCCGTCGTCCACAGGCACGGAGACCGCCGCGGCCAGCTAGCCGCCCTTCGTCCACAGATTGCCCGGACGCCCTACTTTTCCGTCGCACCCCCTGGCTAGTGTCTGCGGCACCCTCGAATCGACGGAGGTTGCCGATGACCGACCTGCCCCACGCCGAGATCGGCGTGTTCGGCGGCTCCGGCTTCTACGCGCTGCTCGACGACGCCGACGAGGTCACCGTCGAGACGCCGTACGGCGAGCCTTCGGGGCCGTTCGTCGTCGGCTCGGTGGGCGGGCGCGGCGTGGCGTTCCTCCCGCGGCACGGGCCGCGCCACCGCTACCCCCCGCACCGCATCCCGTACCGCGCCAACCTCTGGGCCATGCGCTCGCTCGGCGTCACGCAGGTCATCGGGCCGTGCGCCGCGGGGTCGCTCTCCCCCGCCGTGCACCCGGGTGAGTTCGTCGTGTGCGACCAGCTCGTGGACCGTACGTCGGGGCGCACGCAGACGTTCTACGACGACCGCGCCGTGCACGTGGCGTTCGCCGACCCGTACTGCGCGCGCGGGCGCGCCGCCGCGCTCGCCGCCGCGTCGTCCGTCGGCATCCGCGCGCACGACGGCGGCACCATGGTCGTCGTCGAGGGGCCGCGCTTCTCCACCCGCGCCGAGTCGCGGTGGTACGCCTCCGCCGGCTGGTCCGTCGTCAACATGACCGGCCACCCCGAGGCCGTCCTCGCCCGCGAGCTGGAGCTCTGCTACACCTCCATCGCGCTCATCACCGACTACGACGCCGGCGTGCCCGGCGTGCCCGCGGTCACCGCCGACGAGGTGTTCCGCGTCTTCACCTCCAACAACACCCGCCTGCGCGACCTCCTCTTCGCGCTGATCCCCCGCCTGCCCGCCGACCGCGACTGCGCGTGCGCGTCGGCCCTGACCGGCGCCGACTTCTCGGGGTGACGCCGATGCCGTTCTCCTGGACCCGCGTACGCCGGGTGCTCGCGCGCCGCCGTCGCCTCGTCGCGTCGGTGCTCGCCGGGCTGGCGGTGCTGTGCGCCCTGTCGGTGCTCCGCCCGCCGGTGCCGCCGACCGTGTCCGTGCTCGCCGCGGCACGCGACCTCGCACCCGGGTCCGCGCTGGCGCTGTCCGACCTGCGCTCCGTCGCGCTGCCTCCCGCCGCTGTGCCCGCGGGCGCGCTGCGGCCAGGTGCCGCCGTGCTCGGGCGGCTCGTCGCGGGACCCGTACGCAGCGGCGAGCCCCTCACCGACGTACGCCTCGTCGGCCCAGCCCTCCTCGACTCGCTCGCGCCGGGCAGCGTCGCGGTGCCGGTGCGCTTCGCCGACCCAGGCGCGGTCGCGCTGCTGCGGCCAGGCGACCGGATCGACGTGCTCGCGACGGCCGAGCACCCCGCGCTCTCGCCACCGCTCCCCGACGCGCCACCGGCCGCGCCGCAGGGTGCGGCCGGTGCGGAGGTCGTGGCCGCCGACGTGGTCGTGGTGACGATCCCCGGCGCGGCTCCCGATCCCGCTGCCGACCCGGCCGTGGCGCCACCGGCCGCGGCGCTCGGGGGCGACGGGTCGCTCGTCGTCGTGGCCTGCACGCCCGCCGTCGCCCGCGCGCTCGCCGCCGCGGCCGCGACGGGCAGGCTCTCCCCCGCGCTGCGGCCTGGGACGTCGGGACGGCCGCCGTGACGTACGCCGTCTGGGGCTGGGGAGGCCCCGCCGACGAGCCGCGCGCGGCCGACCTGACCGCCGCGGCGCCGTACTTCGCCGACGTCCTCGGCTTCGCCGTGCAGCCGCCGGAGGAGCCGGCGCCGCTGCCGGCGCTGCCGCTGCCGCGCGTCGCGCTGCCCGGCGCGCTCGCGGCGCTCGGGTCGGCAGAGCCCCCTGACAGGGCGCGCCACGCGTTCGGGCGGAGCTACCGCGACGTCGTCCGCGGCCTGCGCGGCCAGGTCGAGCACCCGCCCGACCTCGTCGTCCGGCCGCGCTCCGAGCGCGACGTCACCGACCTGCTCGACTGGGCGGCCGGCGCGCGGGTCGCCGTCGTGCCGTACGGCGGCGGCACCAGCGTCGTCGGCGGGGTCGAGCCGGCCGTGGGTGGCGCGTACGCCGGCGTCGTCTCGCTCGACCTCGGCGCGCTCGGGCGCGTCGTCGAGGTCGACACGACGTCGCGGGCGGCGCGGATCGAGGCGGGCGCGTTCGGGCCGGCCATCGAGAAGCAGCTGCGCGGATCGGGGCTGACGCTGCGGTTCTACCCGCAGTCGTTCGAACGCTCCACGCTCGGCGGCTGGGTCGCCACCCGCGCCGCCGGGCACTACGCGACCCGCCTCACGCACATCGACGACGTCGTCGAGTCGGTCCGCGCCGTCACGCCGACGGGGCTCTGGGAGTCGCGCCGGCTCCCTGGCTCCGGCGCGGGCCCGTCACCCGACCGGCTGCTGCTCGGCTCCGAGGGGGCGCTCGGCGTCGTCACCGAGGCCTGGGTACGTCTCCAGGAGCGGCCCGTGCACCGCGCGGGGGCGTCGGTGGCGTTCGCGACGTTCGAGGCCGGGGCCGAGGCCGTACGCCGCGTCGTCCAGGCCGGCCTCACTCCCGCGGGCTGCCGGCTGGTCGACGGCACCGAGGCTCGGCTGACCGGCACGCTGGCGGACGGGCGGGCGGTGCTGGTGCTCGCGTTCGAGTCGGCGGCGTACCCCGTGACCACCGAGCTGGATCGCGCCACCGAGATCGCGCGCGACGCCGGCGGCACGCCGCTCGGCGAGCCCGTCATTCGTGGCCCCGCCTCCGGGGACACCACCGCGGGCAACCCCGGCGACGCGCGGGACGCGGCGAGCGGGCAGTGGCGGGAGACGTTCCTGCGCGCGCCGTACCTGCGCGACCAGCTCGTGCTGCTGGGGGTGCTGACGGAGACGTTCGAGACCGCGGTGACGTGGGACCGGCTGCCGGCGTTCGTCGCGGGCGTCCGCGCGGCGACCACCGGCGCGCTGCACAAGGTCGCCGGCGCGGGGCACGTGACGTGCCGGCTGACGCACGTCTACCCCGACGGCGCGGCGCCGTACTTCACGGTCCTCGCGCCCGCGCGGCGCGGCAGCGAGCTGGCGCAGTGGGCCGAGGTGAAGGCCGCGGCGGCCGAGGCGATCTTGGCGCACGGCGGCACCATCACCCACCACCATGCGGTCGGGCGCGACCACCGGCCGTGGTACGACCGCCAGCGGCCTGAGCCGTTCGCCCGCGCGCTGCGCGCCGCCAAGGACGCGCTCGACCCGGCCGGCGTCCTCAACCCCGGCGTCCTGCTCGGCCCGCCCTGACGAGCGGCTACGCGCCCGCGACCGTCATCTCCGCGACCAGCGCGGTCGCGCCGGCGAACGACCCGCCGAACGGGAAGAACCTCCGGTCGCTGCCCAGCGCCGCGATCCCCAGCAGCATCTCCACCAGCGTCGAGGACACCGTCACCTCGCGCACCGGCTCGCCCAGCCCGCCGTCGGTGATCCACAGCCCCGTCGCGCCGACGCTGAACTCACCGCTCACCGGGTTGGTCCCCGAGTGCAGGCCGCTGACGTCCTGCACGTACAGCCCGCCCTCGGCCCGCGCCAGGATCTCCGTCGGCGGCACCGTGACGCCGTCGAGGAACAGGTTGCTCGGCGCGACGCCCGGCGAGGAGTTGAAGCCGCCGCGCGTCGCGTTGCCGGTGGACGCCGCGCCGTCGCCCGCCCGGGCGGCGGTCTCGGTGTTGTGCAGGAAGCCACGCAGGACGCCGTGCTCGATGACCGCCGTACGCCGCGTCGGCACGCCCTCGTCGTCGAACGGCGCCGCCGCAGGCCCGTCCGTCAGCCGCCCGTCGTCGACGAGGCTGAACGCCTCCTGCGCCACCGCCTCCCCGACCCGCTCGGCGAACAGCGAACGGCCCTTCTGCACCGCCTCCGCCGTCAGCGCCGACGCGAGCACGCCGAGGAACGACGCCGTCACCAGCGGGTCGAACACCACCGGCACCCGCGCCGTCGGCGGCTTGCGCGCACCGAGCAGCCGCGTCGCGCGGACCGCGGCCTCGTGCGCCGCGGCCTCCAGGTCGAGGTCGGCGAACGACCGCCCCTGCGTCAGCCCGAGCCCGGTCTGGGTGTCGTCCTCGGTGCGGGCGATGGCGGCGACGTAGGCGTAGACGTCGGTGCGCGCGTACTCCGCCGCGACCCCCGTCGTCGAGGCGATGGCGACGGCCGAGCGCGAGTCGCCGTACGTCGCCGAGTCGACCGCCGTGACGAGGTCGTGCGCCGCACGGGTCGCGCGCTCCAGCTCCAGCGCCGCCGCGACCTTGTCGGCGGCCGCGACCGACTCGAGGCCGGCGACGTAGATGGACGGCACCGGCTCGAACGACGCCGGGGACGGGAGCACGTTGCCGACGTCGGGCGTGCCGAGCTCGGCGTTGGAGCGGGCCTCGGACAGCGCGTAGCGCAGGCCGTCCTCGGTGACGTCGGACGTGGACGCGAAGCCCATCCGCCCGTCCACGACGACGCGGACGCCGACGCCGCGCGTCTCCGACGACGACAGCGACTCGACCTCCGCCTCGAACGCCGTCACCGACGTGTCGACGGAGTGCACCGCGAACGCCTCGACGCCCTCGTCACCGGAGGCCCAGGAGACCACGCGAGAGGCCAGGTCCAGGAGGTCGCTCATGCGCCCGTCCCCCCGACCGTGAGGCGGGCTATGCGCAACGTCGGCGTCCCGAAGCCCGCCGGCACCCACTGCCCGTCCTTGCCGCACATCCCCTGCTTGACCGCGAAGTCGGTCCCCACGGCGTCGACCAGCGCGATGGCCTGCGGGCCGTTGCCGATGAGGTTGGCGCCGCGGACCCGCTGGGTGAGCCGGCCGTTCTCGATGAGGTACGCCTCGGTGATGCCGAACACGAAGTCGCCGGTCGCGGGGTTGACCTCGCCGCCGCCGAGCCCGTCGGCGTAGAGGCCGTACGCCACGTCGGCGAGGATCAGCTCCGGGTCGCTGTCGCCGGGCAGGACGTACGAGTTGGTCATGCGCGGGATCGGCAGGTGCGCGTACGACTGCCGCCGCCCGTTGCCCGACGCCGCGACGCCGAGGCGCGCGGCGTTGATGCGGTCGGACATCTCGCCGGTCTGCACGCCGCCCTCGAAGAGCACGGTCCGCTGCGCCGGCGTGCCCTCGTCGTCGAACGCGAACGACCCCCAGCCGTTGGGGTCGCTCGCGTCGTCGACGCCGTGGAAGATCTCGGACCCGACCCGCTGCCCCTTGGTGTGCGCGTAGACGGTCGTGTCCTTGGCCATCGCGTCGGCCTCGAGCCCGTGCCCGCACGCCTCGTGGAAGAGGACGCCGCCGCCGCCGGCGTTCAGGACGACGGTCATCTCGCCCGCCGGGGAAGGGATGGAGTCGAGCAGCCGCAGCGCGCGCTGCGCCGCCTGCTCCCCGATCTCCTCGGGTGGCGACAGGTCGAAGAGCTCGAGCCCGCGCGAGGCGCCAGGCCCCTCGAAGCCTGTCTGCACCAGCCCGTCGCGCGCGGCGACGACCTGGCAGGCGAGCCGGGTACGGGTCCGCGTCTCGTCGGAGAGGTGGCCGAGGGAGTTGGCGACGAACACCCGCTGCACCACGTCGGCGTACGACGCCAGCACCTGCCGCACCTCGTCGCCCTGCGCCCACGCGGCCTCCTCGCACCGGCGGGTGATGGCGACCTTGTCGGCCTTGGCGGCGTCGCGCGGCGACCGCGCGATGTCGTGGACGACGGGAGGTACGGCGCGCGTCAGGTCGGCGATCGCGGGCGCCCCGGGCGATGCGCCCTGGATGCCGGCCGCCGCCGCGCGCGCCGCCGCGACGAGCGAGTCTCGGGACAGCACGTTGGTGTACGCGTACGCCGCCTGGCTGCCGCGGACGACGCGGATGCCGGCGCCCTGGTCGCGGCCGCTGGTCAGCTCCTCGACCCGGCGGTCCTCGACGCGGATCGTCGTCGAGTCGCGACGGTCGGCGTAGACCTCCGCCCAGTCGCCGCCGGAGGACAGCGCGGCGTCGAGCGCGGCGCGGACGTCTGATTCATCGAGCATGCGACCGACCCTACCCAGGCCCTGGGACAGAAAGACGCGGCCCCCCGCGCCGTAGGGAAGCGCAGGGGGCCGCGGACGAGCGGGAGAACGACTACAGGTTCGTGAACAGCAGGCGGTTCGGCGTGCCGGTGCCCGCGTTGGAGACGACGTTCGGCGTGCTCAGGTTGACGATGAAGTCGCGCACCGCCGCCGGCGTGGCCGACGGGTTGAGCTGGAGGTACTGAGCGGCCACGCCCGCGACGTGCGGAGCGGCCTGGGACGTGCCGGACACGATCGCGCCGGCGGTGTCGCCCGTGTAGTACGACGACAGGATGTCGACGCCGGGAGCGAGCAGGTCGACGCAGGTGCCGTAGTTCGAGAACCGCGCGGCCTTGTCGGTCTTGTCGGTCGCGCCGACGGTGATCGCCGCGGCGACGCGGCCGGGCGACTGCGTGCAGGCGTCGATCGCGCGGCCGGCCATGTTGCCGTTGCCGGCGGCGACGGTGTACGTGATGCCGTCCGCGATCGAGTTGGAGACCGCCGCGTCGATGGTGCTGTTGGCACCGCCGCCGAGGCTCATGTTCGCGACCGCCGCACCGGTGGTGTGGTTGGCCGTGACCCAGTCGACGCCGCCGACGACGCTGGAGATCGTGCCGTTGCCGGCACAGTCGAGGACGCGGACGGCGACGAGGCTGACTGAGTTGGCGACGCCGACGGCGTTGCCGCCGACGATGCCGGCGACGTGCGTGCCGTGGCCGTCACAGTCGTCGGCCGTGCCGCCGTCGATGGTGTCGACGCCGCTCACCGCGCGGCCGTTGAACTGCGTGTGCGTGAAGCGGATGCCGGTGTCGAGGACGTACGCCGTCACGCCCGCGCCGGTCGCGGTCCACGTGTAGGAGTTCGACAGCGGGAGGTTGCGCTGGTCGATGCGGTCGGTGCCCCAGTTCTGCGGGTTGGTCATCGTGCCGGTCTTGTGGACGGGCGCGTCGAACTCGACGTACTTCACGTCGGGGCTGGCGGACAGCGCCGTCACCGCGGCGGGGGTGAGCTTGGCGGCGAAGCCGTCGATCGCGTGCGACCAGACGGCGGTGACGTCGGCGCCGAGCGTACGGGCGTACGCGGCGACGTCGGCGGAGTTGACGCCGTCACGGAGGACGACGACGTAGGGGCTCGTCTGCACCGGCGCCGCCTGGGCCGGGACGAACGAGAGGGACAGCAGCGCCGCGGGAATCGCGGCGACGATCGGACGTACTCGCAACGAAGGCTCCTTCCGAGCCGAGAACCCCCCTGGGTCAGGGTGGTGCGCCGCGCGCGCCGGGCAACTGCCTCCCCCCGGCGCGCGCGGGTCGTACGCCTAGAGGTTGGTGAACGCGAGGTGGTTCGGGGTGCCCGTGCCGGCGTTCGTGACGATCGACTTCGTCGTCAGGTTGTAGAGCGCCGTACGGACCGTCGCCGGCGAGGCGCCCGGCGAGGTCTGGAGGTACTGCGCGGCGATGCCCGCGACGTGCGGCGTCGCCTGCGACGTGCCGTCGAGGTACGCCCCCGCGGTGTCGCCGGTGTGCCACGACGACAGGATCGAGACGCCCGGCGCGAGCCAGTCGACGCAGCTGCCGTAGTTGGAGAACGACGCCGCGGCGTCGGTGTTCGTCGTCGCGCCGATGGTGATCGCCGCGGAGACGCGGGCCGGCGAGTAGTTGCACGCCGGCTGGCGGACACCCCACTGGTCGCCGTTGCCGGCCGCGACGACGACGGTGACGCCGTCGTTGATGGTGTTCTGCACGGCGGTGTCGATCGTGCTGTTGGCGCCGCCGCCGAGGCTCAGGTTGGCGACCGCCGGGGTGCCGGCGGCGTGGTTGCCGATGACGTAGTTGAGGCCGTTGACGATGCTCGACAGGGTGCCGTTGCCGGCGCAGTCGAGGACGCGGACGCCGACCAGCGTGACAGCCTTCGCGACGCCGACGGTGGAGCCGCCGACGATGCCCGCGACGTGCGTACCGTGACCGTTGCAGTCGTCGGCCGCGCCGCCGTCGATGTAGTCGGCGCCGCTGATCGCGCGGCCGCCGAACTGCGTGTGCGAGAAGCGGATGCCGCTGTCGAGGATGTACGCCTTCACGCCCGAGCCGGTGCGCGTGTAGGTGAACGTGTTCGACAGCGGGCGGTTGACCTGGTCGATGCGGTCGAGGCCCCAGTTGGGCGGCGCGGACTGCGTCGTCGTCGCGGAGAACGTCACGTCCGCCTCGACCGAGGCCACGTCAGGGCTGGCGGCGAGAGCGGCGGCCGCGGCGGGCGTGAGGCGCGCGGCGTAGCCGTTGATCGCGTCGGACCAGACCGACGTGACGGTGCCGCCGAGCGACGCGGCGTACGAAGCGGCGGTGGCAGACGAGACGCCGTCCCTGAGGACGACCACGTAGGGGTTGGTCGGCGCAGGCGCGACGGCGTCGGCGGGAACGAAGGAGAGGGAGAGGAGCGCCGCGGGGACCGCGGCGACGAGCGGACGTACTCGCAAGGCGTGTTCCTTTCGAGTGGTGCCCCCCATGACTGGACGCAAGGCACACGGTGGGCGAGGCTGGCTCTTTCACCCGTTTCGCCCGGTTTCACCTTTAAGCCAGGCGACTGTCACCTGATCGCCACATACGGCCGGAGGCACCGATGCTCAAGGACTTCAAGGCGTTCGTCCTGCGCGGCAACGTCGTCGACCTCGCGATCGGCGTCGTCATCGGCGCGGCGTTCGCGACGGTCGTCACGTCGTTCACCGAGGGGGTCGTCAGCCCGCTGCTCGGGCTGTTCGGCGACGCGAACTTCGACACCCTCTCGGCCTGCCTCAAGGGGCCGTGCGAGGTGAGCCAGGACGGCAAGGTCGTGGCCGGGAGCGTGCTCCAGTACGGCCGCGTGCTCACCGCGCTGATGACGTTCCTCATCACCGCGGCGGTGCTCTACTTCTTCGTCGTCCGGCCGGTCAACGCGCTCATGGCGCGGCGGCGTACGGAGCCCGAGGTCGACTCCACGACGAAGCAGTGCGGCGAGTGCCTCAGCTCGATCCCCGTGCAGGCGACGCGGTGCGCGTTCTGCACCGTGGAGGTCTAGCGGTCGTGGTGCGGCGGGCGCTCGTCGAGTAGCCGGCGAACGGCCTCGTCGTCCTCTGCCGCAACGGGTTCGCCCCAGCCGACGTCCGAGTCGTCGGGCGCCGGAGGCAGCGTCGGCTCGCTCAAGCCTTGTCTCCCAGCGCCTGGCCGTCGCGAGCGGCGTCCAGGTCGGTGAGCCGGAAGGCGGAGGAGGAGCGCATGGCAGCGCCATGCGCGACGACGACAACGCACCGGATCGCCGGGCTGGGCGACGCGCAGCAGGCCGAGGGGCTGGGAGACATGGCTTAGTCGAGGTCGCCCTGCTCGATGCGCGCGAGGCGCATCGAACGCACCAGCGACTCGCTCGGCAGGTCGGCTCCGTCGGGGTCGGGAACGAGCGCCGCGAAGATGCCGACGAGGTCGCGCTGCGACACGACGCCCTGCACGCGACCGTCGACGACGACGGGCAGGTGCCGGATCCAGCGGGACGCCATGTGCCGCGCGGCCTCGTGCGCCGTCGTGTCCGGCGCTATCGTCAGGACGTCCTTCGTCATGACGTCGCTGACCGGCGTCGTCTCGACGTCGCGGCCCTGGGCGACGGCCTTCATGACGTCGCGCTCGGTGATGATGCCGACGAGCTCGTCGCCATCCATGACGAGGAGCGACCCGGTCTGCTGGCGCCACATCGTGTCGGCGGCAGACCGCAGGGAGTCCGACGGCGACTCCGTCACGCTCGCGTTCGTCATGATGTCGGCGACCTGCACGTTCCCCACTCCTCCAATAGCCGGCGTGCCCGGACTCTACCGCCGGTAGACTCCACGACTCATGGCCCGCTTCGCGTCTCTGCTGGCCGCGGGTGTCGCCGCGGCCGTCACGCTCACCGTCTCCCCGGCGTACGCCGCCGCGCCGCCGACCCCCGTCACGGGGCTCGCGCCTTCGCCCGCGAGCGGGCAGGTGACGCTGACGTGGACCAACCCTTCCGACGCCGACTTCGGCGGCGTCCTCGTCCGCTGGGCGCCGAGCGCCGCGCCCGCGACCGTCGCCGACGGCACGCAGGCGTACGCCGGCACCGGCACGACCGTCACGGTCACCGGGCTGACCAACGGCACGACGTACGGCTTCTCCGTCTTCACCCGCAACACCGCCGACGAGTTCTCCGCGCCGGTGTCGGTGACCGCCGACCCCGTGCCGCCCGTCGTCACGACGATGACCGCGACGTCCACGACGCCGGTGACCGTGACGTACGGCGCCAAGACCGTCCTCAAGGCGACGCTCAAGCGCAGCGACACCGGCGCCGTCGTCCCCGGCGCGCTGGTCGAGGTGCACCGCCGCCGCGCGACCGAGGATGCGTACTCCCTCGTCTACCGCGTGCGCACCAACGCCGCCGGCGTCGCGTCGTACACGACCGGCGGCCTGCTGCTCAACACGCGCTGGTACCTCGAGCACGCGGCCACGCCGCAGCTCGCGACGAGCAAGGCCGCGCTGCAGACGCTCGTCGCGCCGAAGGTCACGATCGGCATGACGACCAACACCGTCGAGCAGAACGTCGCCGCCACCGCCCGCGTCCTCGTCTCGCCGAGCCACGCCGGCCGCCGCGTCTCGCTGCAGCACTACTACGACGGCGCCTGGCACCACGTCGCGTACCGCACGCTGACGTCGGAGTCGCGGACGTCGTACGCCATCAAGTGGTCGACCATCGGCACCCGCTACTACCGCGTCATCATGGGCGCGCACGCCGACCACACGACCGCCAAGTCGACGGTGTTCGGCGTCAAGACCATCGCCCGGACGCTGCGTTCCGGCATGTCCGGCGCCGACGTCACCACGGCGCAGAAGCGGCTCGCGGCGCTGAAGTACGACGTGGGGACGATCAGCGGGACGTTCGGCTACGACACCGTGCACGCGACGATGGCGTTCCAGAAGGTCAACGGCCTCAAGGTCAACGGCACCATCGACGCCGCGACGCGCTCGAAGATGAAGGCGCCTGTCCGGCCGCGGCTGCGCTACTCGCGCTCCGGCGCGTGGGTCGAGGCCGACCTCACCAAGCAGGTCCTCTACTACGCCGTCAACGGCGCCGTGGCGCGCATCCTCGACATCTCCTCCGGCAACAACCAGCTGTTCACCGTCGACGGCGAGACGCAGCGCGCGACGACGCCGACGGGGTCGTTCCGGATCTTCCACCGCATCGACGGCGAGCGTGTGAGCCGCCTCGGCACGCTGTGGCGGCCGGCGTACTTCGCCTCCGGCGGGTATGCCATCCACGGCAGCGGCTTCGTGCCGGCGTACCCCGACAGCCACGGCTGCATCAGGATCACGAACCCCGCGATGAACAGGCTGTTCTCGAAACTGGTGATCGGCCTGCCGGTCTTCGTGTACAAGTCGTAGGGCAGCCCGCCTCCGTAGCTCAGGGGATAGAGCATCGGTTTCCTAAACCGTGTGCCGCAGGTTCGAATCCTGCCGGGGGCACCCATTGACACAAGAACACTCGGGCTGAGGGAGCACGCGGTCCGTCCCGGGCGGCGTACGCGTGGACGCCGGCGCCTTCAGCTATGCGACGACAGCGCTGTGCCTATCACTCACTGGAGGAGTGTCAACGGCCGTCGAACACGTCGGCAATATCGCCCGACGGCGTCCGGCACGCGGTCGCCGCGGGTCGGGTTGGCGGATGCACTCGTCGGTCATGTGTTGTACGCGATAGCGCACAGCCATGGTCCGGAACCGGCCGTCCCCGACGCTCAAGTAGCCGATGAGCAGACGTCGAATGGCCGGAGTGCTGACTGCGCCCGATCGGCACTCGGGGACGGCCGAACAACTGGGCGTCCCGCGTCGCTGGAGCGCCTCGAGGGGTCTGGCCGAACTATCCGCACTGCGTGTCAACATGCTCACGCTCGACTGCTCAGGGTCCTGCGAGCGTCTTCGCCACCTTGGCAACAGCACCGACGATGTCGCCGATGCTGTTGACCACGTCGACGGCGCCGCCAACCCGGTCGACCCAGTTGCCGGTGGGCGACGCGAGCAGTCGTTGGTGCGCGCCAGGTCCCTGGCTGGCGATCTCTTCCTCGAGCGCGGACACTTCTTGAAGTAGCGTCCAACCAGTCTCCACTGCCAGAGCCGAGCGTTGCACCCACCCGGCGTCTACAAGCTCGCCGAGCGGACTCGGGTACGTCACGATGAGGAGCGTGACCAGCGCAGCTTCCTCGAGAGCCAGCCCGAGGCTCTTGGCCTGTTGACGGTCGTAGTCCGCATACGGAAGATGCAGAACAGCCGTATCGACGCCGCCGACCTTGGCCGAGTAGTGACGTGCGAGCGCTGTCGCGTTCGGGGCGGCCTTCTCCGCGATGGTGGCTGCAGCCGACCGCGGTGCCCGGCGAGCCAAGGCGCGCGACATGAGCATCGTCTGGTGCATGTTCACCAGGCTGGCGCGCTGCTGCAGTCCGAGTGTGATGTCTACGTACCAGTTGCACCAACCGCCGACCTCCATCGGGCCTTCCAGGTGAAGGAAGGAAGGCGTCCGCCGGACTCGAACCCCCGCCACCTCGTGATGCGGACCGTCTGCCGGATCGTCCATCACCAGTGGTCGGAGAACCGTGTCCGCCGTTGCCGGAAGGCTCGCGATGCGAATCCCCGCCATCTGACCCCCTCGTTGCCAGGCGGTGGTCCGCCGATTGACGATGCTGCAACCGTACGACGATGCGAGGGTCAGCATTTGCCGTACTCCGGGGTCGGCCGAGTGGTCCACGCTGCCGCTGATGCACCCAAGGCTGCCGTCGCGCGTCCCAAATCGCCTGGATGGGGACGACCACAGGAGGGCCCCGCTCATGCCGCCGACAGCGGGTCGGCGGAGCCGCCCTGGTACGCGTACGTCATCGGCGTCACGGGGATCCTGTTCGCGCTGACCACCATCCTCGTCGGCATCGCGGGGCGCGCCGCGGGGTGGCTCGCGGCGGCGGTCCGTCGGCGCGGGGGCGACGTTCCCGCTCGCGGTCGCGCTGAGCGACACGGCGGGGCACGTCGTGTGGCTCACCCCGTGGCTCGTCGTCGCCGTGGCGCTCGCCACGCGGCGCGGGAGCCGTACGACCTGACATGCTCGGCAGGCCAGCCCGCGACGAACGGAGGAGCCATGACCTCGCTCGCCTGGGTGGCCGACATCGAGCGGCTGACCCTCGGCAACGACACGTTCCGCACGGTGGTGCACACCGGCACCCACGCCCAGCTGACGGTGATGAGCCTCGAGCCGGGCGAGGAGATCGGCTGGGAGGCGCACGGCGAGCTCGACCAGTTCCTGCGCATCGAGCAGGGCAGCGCGCGGCTCGACCTCGGCCGTGCCGAGGACGGCGTGGACGAGTCGCATGAGGTGTCCGACGACTGGGCGTTCGTCATCCCGGCCGGCGTCTGGCACAACGTCGTCAACACCGGCGCCGAGGACCTCAAGCTGTACTCCATCTACTCGCCGCCCGAGCATCCCGACGGCACCGTGCACGAGACGAAGGCCGACGCGGACGCCGACGAGCACCACTGATGCTGCTGGTCGTCCCGAGCGACCCGCTCAGGCCGCGCCGCCCCGACGAGCACTTCGCCCCGGAGTACGACGCCGCGCGCGACGCGGGACTCGACGTCGCGCTCGTCGACCACGACGCGCTCACGGCCGGTGCCGCGGCGGAGGCCTGCGCGCGGCTGCCGGCCTCCAATGACGTCGTGTACCGCGGCTGGATGCTGCGCGCCGAGGAGTACGCGGCGTTCGACGCGGCGGCGCGAGACCGCGGCGCGACGCTGCGCACGTCGGCAGCCCAGTACCGCACCGCGCACGAGCTGCCCGGCTGGTACGACGCACTGCGCGACCACACGCCGTTCAGCGCGGTCGCCGGCGGGTTCACGCGCTCGGACTTCGACGAGTGCCGCGCCGCGATCGGCAGCGGGGCCGCGGTGCTGCGCGACCACGTGAAGTCGGCGAAGCACTACTGGCACCAGGCGGCGTACGTCCCCGACGTGGCCGACGCCGAGGCGGCATGGCGCGTGGCCGAGAGGTTCCTCGAGGTGCGTGACGACGCCCGCGTGGGCGGGTTCGTGCTGCGGCGGTACGAGCCGTTCACCGGCGCCGAGGTCCGCACCTGGTGGGTGGGCGGTCGCTGCGCGCTCGTCACCGCGCACCCCGACGAGCCCGACGCGGCGCCGGGCGACGTGGACGTGTCAGCCGTCGCGCCTGCGGTCGCGTCACTGGGGCTGCCGTTCGTGACGGTGGACCTCGCGCGCGTGACCTCCGGCGCGTGGCGCGTCGTCGAGCTGGGCGACGGCCAGGTCAGCGACCGGCCGCGGACGACCGACCCCGCCGCCCTCGTGGCCGCGCTCACGGGCTGACGTTCGCGGAGTTACGGTTTCTCCCGACATGTCCTGATCCGTCGCAGGAGGCCGCCGTGTCCCGTCGTCTCTCGTCCGCGCTCTCCGTCCTCGTACTGGGTGCCGGTCTCGCCGTCGTCCAGGCCGCGCCCGCCGTCGCCGCCGCGGCGTGGCCCGACGTCATCGCGCTCCCCAACGGCTACCGCCCCGAGGGCATCGCGGGCGGGACGGGGACGACGTTCTACGTCGGCTCCATCCCCACCGGCGCGGTGCGCGTCGGCGACTACCGGACCGGTGTCGTGGACGAGCTCGTGCCCGCGCAGAGCGGCCGCGCGGCGATCGGGCTGAAGTACGACCGCGGGCTGCTCTGGGTCGCCGGCGGGCCGACGGGCAAGGCGTTCGTCTACGACGCCACGACCGGCGACGACGTCGCGGTCCACACGCTCACGACGGCCGCGACGTTCGTCAACGACGTCGTGCTGACCCGCGACGCGGCGTACTTCACCGACTCGGTCAACCCCGTCCTCTACCGGATCGCGCGGAACCCCGACGGCTCGCCCGGCGCGCTCACGGTCCTGCCGCTGACCGGAGACCTCGTCTACACCAGCGGTTTCAACGTCAACGGCATCGCCGCGACGCCCGACGGCACGACGCTGTTCGTCGTGCAGAGCAACAAGGCCGCGCTCTACGTCGTCGACGCCGCGACCGGTGTCACGACGCTGGTCCCGCTGACCGACCCGGCGGGCGGCACCGAGAGCCTCGTCAACGCCGACGGCATCCTGCTCGACGGCCGCACGGTCTACGTCGTGCAGAACCGCGGCAACGCCGTCGCCGAGGTCCTGCTCGCGCCCGACTACTCGAGCGGCGTCGTCGTGAGCAGGACGCAGGTCGCGGCGTTCCAGGTGCCGACGACGATCGCGGAGCACGGCTCGTCGCTGTACGCCGTCAACGCGCGCTTCGGCGTCTCCTCGCCGGACACCGCGTCGTACGGCGTCGTCCGCCTCGCGAAGCCCTAGCCGCTACGTGTTGTCCTTGGTCTGGGCCGTCGCGGCCTCAGCCTTGATGATGTCGATCGCCGCCAGGGCGTCGTCCTTGTCCTTGTACCGCTCGGACGTGGCGAGCGTCTCGTAGTTGCCGTCGGACTGGATCTCGAAGTAGACCTGTGTGCCGCTGCTGTTGATGACGAACCTCATGCTCGGCCCCTCGTGGTCAGGGGGTGCTCACCCCGTCGTCGGCGACCACTGTCGATGGCTTCGAGACACCCGGCAATGAGCAACTACGGCCGGAGGAGAACTAGCCCGCAGCCGTCAGAGCCGTCGCCAGACCTCGGTCGCGATCTCGGCGGCGAGGGCCTCGGGGGAACGGGTCGCGTCGAGTCTGGTGACGCCGAGGCGTTCGCACTCCTCGCGGTAGCGCTCGGCCTGGCGTTCCATGCGCTCGCGACGGCCCGGGCGTGGCTTGCGCTCCCACGCGACCTCGGCCGGCAGGTCGAGGTAGAACGCCGCCCGCGGTCTTGGCGAGAGCAGGCGGACGAGCGCGATCCCGATCCGTCGCCCGAGCCCCGGCGGGTACTGCGTCGACAGCTGCACGACGGAGTCGAGGACGTACCGGTCGCAGATCACGACGCGGCCTGCGAGGGTGTGCGCGCGCACGCTGCGCAGGTGCGCGAGGGCATTCGCGAGCGCGACGACGACGACCCACGCGCCGCGCACGGGGGCAGGCTCAGCGGCGGCCTTCGCGCTCGGCGCGGTCGAGGTGGCCGGCCGCGACCCGCCGCGCCGTAGCACCTTCTTCACCGGCCGCGCTATCGCGTCGAGCCAGCGGTCGTGGGACAGCCGGTTCCACTCGACGACGGCGTCGATGCCGGTCGCGGTCAGCGCGTCGCGCAGCAGCTCGGCCTGCGTGCTCTTGCCGGAGCCGTCCACGCCCGACAGCGTCACGACGCCCGCCTCGCGCACCCTGCGTACCTTCCGCGCGACGCGCGGCACGACCGGCTCCCCTTCGCGCAGCGCCTCCGCGAACGCCGCCAGCTCGCGCTCCCCACCGCGCGCCCGCGCCTCCGCCCAGACGTCGAGCGGCGCCTCCGCGCGGGTACGCCGCGACGCCGTCAGCCGCCCGTCGTGCGCGAACGCCCGCGCCACCAGCAGCAGCGCGTCCGCGGGGTCGGGACGGCAGACGTTCGCGCAGCCGGCGAGCGGTAGCGCGCGGGCCAGCATCGCCTCGGCGGCGAGCTCGCGGACGTCCACCAGCTCGAGCGGCGCGAACCGCGCCCACGTCGTCCGCCGCGCCACGAACCCGTTGGCGCCCAACGCCTCCGCGATCGCCGCCGCCGACTCGCGAGGCGCCAGCACGTCGAGGTCGCGGCCCTCGGGAGGCAGCGAGCCTGTGACGAGGACACGCCCGCGCGCGGCGGCGTCGACGATCTCCAGCGCGGTCATCGCGCGGCCGCCAGCCGGGCCAGCGACGCGCCGTACGCGACCCCGGGACGCGGGTCGCGGCGGTCCCAGACGGAGTGCGCGGCGCCGCGCGCGTACGCCGCCGCAGGCAGCACCGAACGCGACTCCCGCCACGACCTGCGCACGTCGCCGTACAGCCACTGGTACCGCACGCCCGGCACTGCGGGGCCCGCCACGTACGGCAGTCCCAGCGCCGCCGACGCCCACACCGCGGCGAGGTCCACGCCGGCCGCGGCGGCGAGCGCGAGGGAGCCGTAGCAGCGGCCGTTGACGTCGATGAGGACGGGACCGTCGGCGCGTTCGAGGAACTGCGCCTGCGCCAGCCCCGCCCAGCCGATCGAGCGCAGCAACGCCGCGACGCGTTCCTGCAACGACGAGTCCACGCGGACGGTCTCCGCGCGCGTCGAGATACCCGCGCCCGGCGGCCAGAGACCGCTCGAACGCTGCTGCACCGCGGCCACCACCTCGCCGTCCCACAGCACGACGGACAGCGCGAGCAAGGGTCCGCTGACACACTCCTGCACCACCGGCTCGGCACCCGCCGCGCGCGCCGACGCGACGGCCGTACGCACCGCCGCCGGGTCGTCGGTGACGACGGTCGGGACGCGCCCGGCGACGTGCGAGCGGGACTTCACGACGACCGTTCCGGAGACGTCGTCGGCCTCGAACGTCCGCGGCACGGACAGCCCCGCCGACACAGCCGCCGACGACAGCGAGACCTTGTCGAGGACGCAGCGGACCGACTCGCGGCTGCCGTACGGCACGACGCAGCCCACCTCGTCACGGCGCTCCGAGAGCGCGGACACCTCGGCGTCGCCACCGGGGAGGACGACGTCGTACGACGCGCTCACCGCCCCCACCGACGCGACGACGTCAGCGCCCAGCGGATGCCACGCGGAGCACCACCGCGACGACGCCGCCAGCGAACGCCGCGACGGCGTGACGACGCCGACGTGCCAGCCGTTGGCGCCCAGCGAACGCACCGCCGCGAGGAGGCCGCGCGCGTCGTCGTCGCCGACGACGAGGGCGCGCATCACCACGGCCGCCAGTGGCGGCCGAGCCGGGGGTCGGAGGTCCAGGCGTCGGCGATGCGCTCGGGGAGGTACGGCGCGACGGTCTGCCCGGTGAGCGACTCGCGCAGCACCCGCGCGGCGCGGGCACGGCCACCGTGCGCCTCCCACGTCCGCCACGCGATGTCCACGACCTGGTCCCCGGACAGGCCGAGGTCGCCGGCCGCGTCGCGCAGCCAGCGCGCGAGCACCGGCGACCCGGCCGCGAACGTCTCCACCGGGTCTCCATCGACCACGTGCGCCGCGAAGAACAGCAGGTCCGCGAGCGGAAGCCCCGCCGGGTCGGCGTGCTCCCAGTCGACGAGCCCGAAGCCGCTGCCGGTGACGACGACGTTGCCGGGGAACACGTCGCCGTGCCGGAACACCCGCGGCTCCCCGTCCGGACCACGCGACACGGTGGACGTAGCGACCGCGCGCAGCCACGCCACGACCGGCTCGGCGGCTGCCACGGACGGCGTGAGCCGTACGCCGGGCAGTGCCGTCTCGACGCTGGCCGGCAGCCCGCACGCGTCACCGCGGCCGACGAGCCGGGGCGCCTTGTCCGCGACGACGGAGCCGGCCGCCAGCGCCAGCGAGAGGCCGCGCTCGTCGCGGTCGAACGCGCCGTACTCCCCCGCCACCCGCCCGAACTTCACGACCTGCGCGGGCGCCTTCGCGCCGGGCGGGAAGACGTAGAAGACGGCGCGGCGCCGTACGCCGCCGGAGCCGAGCGCCAGGAACCACTCGCCGCCGCGCTCCGCGCCGAGCTCCGCGGCCGACGCCAGCACCGCGGGACGGCCAGGCACCCGCGCGCCGACCGTCACGGCCGCCAGCGGCATCCGTACCCCCGAAGCCAGGACGGCCGGCGCGACGCGCGAGAAACGCGGCAGCAGCGAGCCGGCGTACGCCGCCGCGGCGCGCTGCGCGGGGTCGATGACGTACTGCGGCGCGTTGGTCCGCGGCAGCGTCAGGATGCGACGCGAGGCCATGCCGGGGAGCGACCGTACGGCGCCGTCGACCAGCACCGTCCCGACACCGAGTGACGCGGCGTCGCGGGCGAGGACGGCGGGCGCGACGACGAGGTCCGCGACGGCACCGGCGGGGACGACCTCGACGCCGGCGGCCTCCAGGCCGTCGCACCAGTCGGTGAGTCCCCCGAGGACGACGGCACGGCGCGGCAAGGCGGGCAGCACGAACCGGGCGTCCGCGCGGCGTAGGCTCCGCAGATCACCCAAGATCACTCACCCCGCGACGATACCCACCGATGACACCCAGCGACCGGCCGCGGGACGAACCCGAGGCGCACCTCGAGGACACCTTCGACGCGCAGCCCGCCGAGCTGTCGGGCTTCGCCGCCGAGACCACGGGCAAGAACGTCTCGCGCGCCGGCGCGTGGAACGCGTTCAGCCACCTCATCCCCCAGGTCTACCTGCTGGTCCAGTCAGTGGCCGCCGCGCGCTTCCTCGGGCCCGACGACATGGGCCGGCAGAGCTTCATCGCATGGGCCGCGGTGTCCATGGTGTTCGTGTGGAGCCGCGGGCTGCCGGACGCGGTGCTGCGGTTCACCGCCGAGACGCTGGGCCGCGAACGCCCGGGCGACGTCCTCGGCCTCGCCCGCTGGGCCACGCGGGTCGAGGTCGCGGTCGGCACGCTGGCATTCGCGGGCGTGGCGAGCCTCGGCGTCGTCCGCGGCGAGCTGCGCAGGGCGTGGATCCTGGCGGGCGTCGTCTGCGCCATGAACGTCCTGCGAGGCATCCCCCTCGCGCTGCTCCGCGCGCGGCTGCGCTGGCGCGAGTCGTCGATGATCGGCGTCTGGTCGGGCCTGTTCGCGATGGCCGGCACCGTCGTCGTACTCGCGCTCGGCTACGGCATCGCCGCGATGTTCGCGGTCGAGGCGCTGGTCGGTCTCGGCGCGACGCTCTACACCCGCCGCCGCGCCGGCGTCGCGATGAGCGAGCTGCCCGGCCCGCCGACGAGCGACCCCGCGCTGCACCGCAACGTCGCGCGGTACGCCGTCGCGTCGTCGTTGCAGGCGGTGTTCGCGTACGTCGTCTGGCAGCGCTCGGAGTTCCTCTTCCTCGACCGCTACGCCGACGACTCCGAGATCGCGCTGTACTCCGTGGCGTTCGGCGGCGTCGCGGTCATCACGCGGGTGCTGCAGGCGTTCGCGGCCGTCGTGCCGGGGTCGGTGGCGACGCTGTACGGCGCCGGCGCGTTCGACCGCATCAAGCGCGGCTACGCGCGCTCCGTACGCCTCCTGCTCGTCCTCACGCTCCCCCTCACCGCGGTCTCCGCGGCGCTCGGGCCGGTGGCGGTCGACCTCGTCTACGGCGACGAGTACTCGCGCGCGGGCCGTGTCCTCCTCGTGGCGTTGGCGGCGGTGCCGGCGGTGGCGCTGTTCCACCTCGCGTTCGGGCTGGTGCAGGGACTCGGGCGGCTGCGGGTGCTGTTCGCGGCGAGCGTGGCGGGGACGGTGGCGGACCTCGCGTTCGCGTTCGCGCTGGTGCCGCGGCACGGGGCGTTCGGCGCCGCGATCGCGAACGCCGCCGCGCAGGTCGCCGCCTCGCTCGTCGTGCTGGCGTACGCGGGCCGCTTCGCCACCGGCGCGGACTGGGGCGTGCTGCGCCTCGTCCGCGCGGCGCTGGCAGCGACGGCGGCCGGTGGCATCGCGTGGATGGCCGTCGAGGTACTGCCGCCGCTGCCTGGGCTCGTCGTGGGCGGTATCGCCGGGCTTGCGGCGTATGGGGCGTTCCTGCGACTGCTCAGGGTGATCCCGGCGACGGACCGCGAGTGGCTCGCCGGCGCCCTCGGCTCACGCGGGCGGTGGGTTTCGCGGTTGCTGGGGTGACCGTTCGGGTACGCCGCCCCCATGGCAACGGCGACGTCCGAACGCGCGAAGAGCAAGGGCAAGGAGGCCGCCGAGAGCGACGGCATGCAGTGGCTGGCGAGGCTCGGCCTCGTCGCGCGGGGGTTCCTCTACCTCGTCGTCGGCTTCCTCGCGTTCAAGCTCGCGATGGGCTCGACGCAGCAGGCCGACAGGCACGGCGCGTTCCGTGCCATCGGGCGCAACGGCATCGGGCGCTGGAGCCTGCTGCTCGTCGCGATCGGGTTCTTCGGGTACGCGGCGTGGCGCATCGCGGAGGCGACCGTACGGCCCGGCGACAAGAGCGCGCTGTCGCGCATCGGCTCGTTCCTGCGCGCGATCCTCTACATCGGCTTCGCCGTGACGACGCTGTCCTTCGTCGTGACCAAGCACGCGGAGAACTCCGACGAGCAGGAGCAGGACTACACCGCGCGCGTGCTGGAGTGGCCGGGCGGGCGGTACCTCGTCGCGGCGATCGGCCTCGCGCTCATCGGCGTCGGCGTCGCCAACGCCTGGCGCGCGCTGTCCGGCAAGTACCGCAAGCGGCTCAAGCAGAGCGAGATCGACCCGACGACGCTGCGCTGGCTCAAGCCGGTCGCGTACGCCGGCCTCGCCGCGCGGTTCGTCGTCTTCTCGCTCGTCGGCGCGTTCCTCGTGCAGGCCGCCATCACGTACGACGCGGAGAAGGCGCGCGGCATCGACGGGTCACTGCGGACGCTCGCCAAGGCACCGTACGGCGAGCCGCTCATCATGGTCGTGGCGGCGGGGCTGGTGGCGTTCGGGCTGTGGTGCTTCGTCGAGGCCCGCTACCGCAAGGTGCTCGGCAGCTAGCGGAGCTCCCGCTTCAACGCGGCCTGCGCGGCCCAGTAGCCGCACATGCCGTGCACCCCGCCCCCGGGGGGCGTGGACGACGAGCAGAGGTAGAGCCCGCGGACCGGCGTGCGGTACGGCGACCGCGTCGTGACGACCGGCCGCGTGAACAGTTGCCGCAGGTCCTGGACACCGCCGTTGATGTCGCCGCCCACGTAGTTCTCGTTGTGGCGCTCGACGGCCTTCGTGTCGCGGGTCGCGCGGGCGAGGATCCGGTCGCGGAAGCCGGGCGCGAAGCGCTCGACCTGCGCCTCGATGCGTTCGGTCATGTCCACCGTGGAGCCCGAGGGGACGTGGCAGTACGCCCACGCCGTGTGCTTGCCCGCGGGTGCGCGGCTCGGGTCGAACGACGTCTGCTGCGCCAGGAGGACGTACGGCCTCTCGGCATGGAGGCCCGTCGTCGCGGCCTGCTCCGAGGCGGCGATCTCGTCGATCGTGCCGCCGACGTGGACCGTGCCCGCTCCTGCCACTTCGCTTGCGGCCCAGGGGATCGGGCCGTCGAGCGCCCAGTCGACCTTGAAGACGCCGGGGCCGTAGCGGTACTTCGTCAGCGCGGTGCGGTAGCGGCCGGGGAGCTTGTCGCCCACGATCCGGACGAGCTGCTTCGGCGTGAGGTCGAAGAGCACGACCTTGGCTTTGGGGACGTCGTGCATGGACCGGACGGGCGTGCCGAGCGTGAGGGTGCCGCCGTGCTTCTCGAGGTCGGTGACGAGCGCGTCGGCGAGCACCTGCGAGCCGCCGACGACCGCCGGCCAGCCGACCGCGTGCGCGAGCAGCCCGAGCATCAGCGCCACGCCGCCGGTCGGCGACTGGTCGAGCCGCATCATCGAGTGCGCGCCGGCGCCGGCGAGCAGCGCCTTGGCCTCGTCGTTCCCGAACCTGCCGGCCAGCGCCGAGACGGAGCGGATCGCGGAGAGCCCGAAGCGGGCCATGACGAACGGGTGCGCCGGGATGCCGAGCGGCGCCAGCACCCCCTCGACGATGCCGTGCCAGCCGTCGACCAGCGGGCGCATGAGGGAGGCGTACTTGGGGCCGTCGCTGCCGAGGCGTGCCGCTGTCTGATCGACGTCGCGGTGCAGGACGGCGGCGCGACCGCCGTCGAGCGGGTGGGCGTACGGGACCTCCGGGTGCGCGAGACGTACCCCCAGCTGGTCGAGCGGGATCGCGCGGAAGAACGGTGACGCGAGCACCAGCGGGTGGATGGTCGAGCAGACGTCGTGGAGGAAGCCGTCGAGGGTGAGCTCGGCGCTGCGCATGCCTCCGCCCGGTGTGTCGGCGGCCTCGACGACGTGGACGCTGCGGCCCGCGGCGGCGAGCGTGATGGCGGCGGCGAGACCGTTCGGGCCGCTGCCGACGACGACGGCGTCGTACGTCACGTGGTCTGCTCGGCCGGCTCCGGGGTCACGGGGGCATGATCCTGCGGCGCGGGGGCGTGCGTCACATCCAGGCCGACGCGCGCGCAGGAGCGGGCGAAGACGGCGGCGTCGTAGACGGCGCAGCCGCGCGGGTCGTTGTTGAAGTAGACGAAGACGTCGTCGGTCTGCTCGTGGGCGTTGGCGATGCGGGTGGCCCAGGCGTCGAGCGTGCGCTCGGTGTAGCAGGGCCAGGTCGTGTCGCCCTCGTGGAGCCGTACGTAGCCCCAGGAGGCCGTGCGCCAGAGCGGCCCGAGCGGGCGGCCGAGGCGGTCGGCCCAGACGAGGGGGGCGTCGTACCGCGCGAGGACGGCGTGGACCTCGTCGGTGTACCAGGTGTCGTCGCGTACCTCGACGGCGACTCTGACCCCGTGTCTGGCGAAAGCGGCCAGGGTGCGTTCGAGGCGTTCGGGCTGGGCCTTGAACTTCGGCGGCAGCTGCACCAGGACGGGGCCGAGCTTGCTGCCGAGATGCTGGGCGCGCTCGTAGAACAGGTCGACCGGGCCCTCGGGGTCGGCGAGGCGCTTGATGTGCGTGAGGTAGCGGCTGCTCTTCACCGTGACGACGAAGCCATCGGGCGTGCGGGCGGCCCACTGGGCGAACGTCTTCGCCTCGGGCAGGCGGTAGAACGCGTTGTTGACCTCGACCGTGTCGAACAGCGTGACGTAGTGCTCCAGCCAGGCGGCCTGCTTGAGCTTCTGCGGGTAGACGGGGCCGCGCCAGTCGCGGTACTGCCAGCCTGAGGTGCCGAGCCAGACGGTCATGGGTGGGTGCGTACCCGCGTGGGTCTCGGGGTAGTCGCGGGGTGTGAGCGCCGCCGACTTCGTGCCGCTGTCGCCGACGCTGACGTCGCTGCGTACGGCGGCTGCTGCGTGTACGGCGTGCCACCTGCACTCGCTCGGCACCCAGACGGTCTTTGGCGAGGGGCGCGCGTCGGCGGATGTGGTGATCGTCGGCGAGCAGCCGGGCGACCAGGAGGACGTAGCGGGGCGGCCGTTCGTGGGGCCTGCGGGTCGCTTGCTGGACCGTGCGCTGGAGGCGGCCGGTCTGGACCGCGACGCCGTGTACGTCACGAACACCGTGAAGCACTTCAAGTGGCAGCCGTCGCCGAACGGGAAGCGGCGCATCCACGTGAAGCCGGACACGCGCGAGATCTCCGCCTGCAAGCCGTGGCTCGAGGCCGAGCTTGCGGTGCTTCGGCCGCGGCTCGTCGTGGCGCTGGGGGCGACAGCGGCGCAGGCGCTGCTGGGGAAGACGTTCCGCGTGACGCAGTCCCGGGGTGTCGTTCTGCCGTTGCCGCCGTCCTCGTCGATCGTCGCGACGGTGCACCCGTCGTCGATCCTGCGGGCGCCTGGGGCGGAGAATCGCGCGGTGGAGTTCGACAAGCTCGTCGCCGACCTTCGCGTCGCCGCGGCGGTGCTGGTCGCGTAGCCGCGCCGTTTTTTGTCACACCCCCCTTCTAGCGTGGTCGTTGTCGTTCGATCGCACGGGGAGGTGGCTCGTTGGTGGCACTGCCGGAGGCGGTGGCGTCGTACCTCGACGCCGACCCTTACGCGCTCTCGTCCGCCGCGCTCGGCGAGCGGATCGTCGCGCTGGAGTCGCTGGTGCGGCGCGCGCAGGCGGCGCAGGCGGAGGCGGTTCGGGCGTTCGACGCGCGCGGCGGGGCCGACGACGACGGCGCGGCCTCCACGGCCTGCTGGCTCCGCGACCGGCTCGGCGCCTCCGACCGCGACGCGCGCCGCCTCGTCGGCCTGGCGAAGTCACTCGACCGGCTGCCGCTGTTCGCCGCGGCGTTGCGTGCCGGCGAGATCACGCCCGTGCCCGCCCGCGTCCTCGCAGGCCAGACGCGGCACCTCTCCCCCGCGACCGTTGCCGACGGCGAGGCGTTCCTCGTGGAGTGGGCGCGCCGGCTCGACGCGATCCGCTTCGCGGCGGTCGTACGCCGCTGGGTCGCCACCGTCGCTCCGGCGGAGTTCGAGCGCGACAGCGAGCGGCGGTACGACTCGCGCTGGCTGACCCTGCACCGGACGTACGGCGGCATGACCAGCCTGCAGGGCATGTTCGAGCCCGAGGGCGCCGCCGTCCTCGAAGCCGCCCTCGAGTCGCTCGTCACCGCCAACTCGCCCGACGACACCCGCACCCGTGACCAGCAGCGCGCCGACGCGCTCGTGGATCTCGTCGACCTGGCGCGCACGCACGATGCCGCGCTCGCTCCCGCCGTCGCGCGTTCGACCGAGATCCTCGTGCACGCGCCGGCGGCCGCGATGGCGGGCGCTCCCGGCGCACCGCCCGCGACGCTGGCCGACGGGTCACCGCTCGCCCCTGGCGCGCTGGACAGGCTGGGCTGCGACGGGCGGTTCCGGCGGCTGCTCGTCGACTCGCTCGCCGTGCCCGTCGAGCTCGGCCGCGCCACGCGGCAGGTGCCGCCCGCGCTGCGCAAGTACGTCGCCCTCCGCGACGGCGGCTGCCGTTACCCGGGCTGCCCGCGCGGCGCGGCGTACTGCGAGGCGCACCACGCGGTGTTCTGGCGCGACGGCGGCACGACCTCAGCCGACAACCTCGTGCTGCTCTGCCGCTACCACCACCACGTCGTCCACGAACGCCACCACGAGCTCGAGCTCCTACCCGACGGCACCGTCAAGGTGACCAGGCCCGACGGGCGGGTGCTCACCGGCCGTCCGCGCGGCCCCACCGCCGTGCCGGTGCTCTGACACCGGACCTCTGACACCGGATTCCTGACACCCGATCTCGGGTCCCCCGAACATGGCTGCTCCTGCCGTGGCTAGGGTGCGGGCGTGGAGCACATCGTGGTGGCTGCGCGCTTCAACGGGCCGCCGGGCTCGGCGAACGGCGGCTACACCTGCGGCCTCGCCGCCGCGGCGACCGGCGTCGCGCACCCCGAGGTGACGTTGCGCAGGCCGCCGCCGCTGGACGTGCCGCTGCGCGTCGAGGGCGACGGCGTGTACGACGGGGAGCACCTCGTCGCGTCCGTCGCGTCGGCGCCCGAGGCCGAGGGAGAGCCGCCGCCGTTCCCCGGCTACGACGCGGCGCTGGCGGCGCAGGAGCGGTACGCAGGGCTGCGCGACCACCCGTTCCCGACCTGCTACGTCTGCGGGCCGGCCCGCGACGACGGCCTCGGCCTGCACCCTGGCCCGGTCGGCGAAGGCCACGTCGCCTGCACCTGGGCACCGGCGGACAGCAGCCCCGAGCAGGTCTGGGCCGCGCTCGACTGCCCGGGCGCGTGGGCGCTGATGCAGACCGACGAGGCGCCGATCGTGCTCGGCCGCCTCGCGGTACGGATCCACACGGACCCACGACCCGGACGGCCGCACGTCGTCACCGGCTGGCGCGCAGCGCCAAGAGACGGCCGCAAGCACTACGCCGGCTCCGCGCTCTACGACGCCGCCGGCACCCTGCTGGCGACCGGCCGCGCGACGTGGGTGGCGCTTCAGCCGTCGTCGGGCGCCTCGTAGCGGGCGAACGACGGCGCCAGCAGCGCCAGCACGACGACGCCGAGAATGCACGCGAAGCCGCCGGAGACGACGGAGAACTGCGCGGACACCAGGGAGGCGGCGGCACCGGCCTCGACGTCGCCGAGCCGCGGCCCGCCCGCGACGACCGCGATGAACACCCCGCCGAGCCGCCCGCGCAGCTCGTCCGGGGTGGCGGCGACGAGGATCGCGTTGCGGAACACCGCCGACACCATGTCCGCGGCGCCCGCCAGCGCGAGCATGAGCAGGCCCAGCCACAAGACGGACGCGAGTCCGAACCCCACGATCGCCGCGCCCCACGCCGCGACCGCGACGAGCACGGCGATCCCCTGCCGCCGGACCCGCCCCGACCACCCGCTGGTCAGCGCGCCGAGCAACGCCCCGACCGCGACCGCCGAGTGCATGAGGCCGACGGTCGTCGAGTCGCCGTGGAAACGCTCCAAAGCGAGCTCGGGGAACAGCGCGCGCGGCATCCCGAACACCATCGCGTTGATGTCCACCGCGAACGTCATCAGCAGGACAGGCCGCGACCGGAGGAACGACAGCCCCTCCATCACCGACCGCAGCCCCGCCGCCGTCCCGCCGCCCTCGGGCGGCACCGCGCGCAGCGACACGATCGCCCACAGCGCCGCCGCGAACGTCACCGCGTCGAGCCCGTACGCCGCCGACAGCCCGAACGCCCCCACGATCCCGCCGGCGAGGACGGGCCCGACGACCATCGCGAACGTCCACGACACCTGCGACAGCGCCGTCGCCGCGGGGATCTGCCGCTGCGGGATGAGCCGCGGGATGACCGCGCGCCGCGCCGGGCTGTCCACCGCGAACAGCCCCGCCTGGAGGAAGACGAGCACGAACAGCAGCCACACCTGGTCGAGCCCGAGCGCCGCCTGCACGAACAGCAGGACGCTCACGAGGGCCAGCCCCGATGACGTGACGAGCAGCAGCTTGCGCCTGTCCATCGCGTCGGCGATCGACCCGCCGATGAGCCCGAAGACGATCAGCGGTACGAGCCCCGCGAGCGACACGAGTCCGACGACCAGCGAGCTCTTCGTCAGCTCGAACACCTGCAGCGGTACGACGACCGCCGTCATCTGTGTGCCGATGGTCGAGACGGCGTCGCCGAGGTAGAGCCGCCGGTACTCCGGCGACTCACGCAGCGGCGCCGTGTCGACGGCGACGGAGCGCAGCCGCGACGACAGCCTGCGGCCAGGGCGTTCCGGCTCCTCGATGCCGGTCGGCTCGGGGAACGACTCGTCGGTCACGGCGCGAGCCGCTCCACCCGCCAGCCGCCGCGGCGGCGCGCGTACCGGAGGCGGTCGTGCAGCCGGTTGGGCCTGC
This sequence comes from Frankiaceae bacterium, assembly GCA_035556555.1. GTDB lineage: Bacteria > Actinomycetota > Actinomycetes > BP-191 > BP-191 > BP-191. The sequence goes on along the minus strand of DATMES010000002.1, from coordinate 154,185 downwards.
CCTGCCAGAACTCCACGGCGTCAGGCAGTACCCGTACGCCGCCCCACGAAGCGGGCCGTGGGATCTCCCGCCCCTCCCACTCCTCGGTCAGCTCGGCGACCCGCGAGTCCAGCCACGTCCGCGAGGGGATGACCGAGCTCTGCAACGACGCCAGCGCGCCGAGCTGCGCCCCGCGCGGCCGCAGCGCCCACCACGCGTCGCTCTCCCTGGCCGTCGTACGGCGCGTGCGCCCGGTCGCGCAGACCTGGCGTTCGAGCAGCGCCCACCGGAACGTCAGCGAGGCGACGGGGTTCGCGGCCAGGTGGGCGCCCTTGCGGCTGCCGTAGTTGGTGCAGAACACGAAGCCCCGCTCGTCCCACCCCTTGAGCAGCACCATGCGCGAGGCGACCTCGCCGGACGGCGTCGCCGTGGCCAGGCACATCGCGTCCGGCTCGGGCACGCCGCGCGCCGCCGCGTCGGCGAACCACGCCGCGAACTGCGCCATCGGGTCGGCCAGGACGTCGGCCTCGGAGAGCGCCGCGCCGGCGTACTCGCGGCGCGCGACGACCTGGCGCGGGAGGTCCTCAGGGGCGGGCACCGGACCATCCTGCCGCGCGCGGACGCCGACCGCCGTACGATGCCCGACGGACCGCAGCGGATCGGAAGGGGACGCCCAGTGAGCGAAGTGAAGTCGGGCCTCGAAGGGGTCGTCGCCTTCGAGTCCGAGATCGCCGAGCCGGACAAGGAGGGCAGCTCTCTCCGCTACCGCGGCGTGGACATCGAGGACCTCGTCGGCGTCGAGCCGTACGAGCACGTCTGGGGCCTGCTCGTGGACGGGACGTTCCTCCCCGGGCTGCCCCCGGCCGAGCCGATCCCGATCCCGCACCGCTCCGGCGACGCCCGCGTCGACGTGCAGTCCGCGCTCGCCGAGATGGCGCCGATGTGGGGGCTCCAGCAGCTCATCGACATCGACGACGCGCAGGCCCGCGACGACCTCGCCCGCTGCTCGGTGACCGCGATGTCGTTCGTCGCGCAGTCTGCGCGCGGCGTCGACAAGCCGCCTGTGCCGCAGTCGGAGATCGACAAGGCGGCCTCCATCCCCGAGCGCTTCCTGATCCGCTGGCGCGGCGAGGCCGACCCGGCGCACGTGAAGGCGGTCGACGCGTACTGGGTGTCCGCGGCCGAGCACGGGATGAACGCCTCGACGTTCACCGCCCGCGTCGTCGCCTCCACCGGGGCCGACGTCGCCGCCGCGCTCTCGGCCGCCACCGGCGCGCTCTCCGGGCCGCTGCACGGCGGCGCCCCGAGCCGCGTGCTGCAGATGCTCGACGACGTCGAGAAGTCGGGCGACGCCGTGGCGTACGTCAAGGCGCTGCTCGACCGCGGCGAGCGGCTCATGGGCTTCGGCCACCGCGTCTACCGCGCCGAGGACCCGCGCGCCCGCGTGCTGCGGCGTACGGCCAAGGAGGTCGGCTCGCACCGGTACGAGGTCGCCGAGGCCCTGGAGCAGGCCGCCCTGGCAGAGCTCCGCGAGCGCAAGCCCGACCGCGTGCTGGAGACCAACGTCGAGTTCTGGTCGGCGGTCGTGCTCGACTTCGCAGAGGTGCCCGCGTCCCTGTTCACGTCGATGTTCACCTGCGCGCGCACGGCGGGGTGGTCGGCGCACATCCTCGAGCAGAAGCGCACCGGCAGGCTCATCCGGCCGTCGGCGAAGTACATCGGCCCCGGCCCGCGCCCCGTGAGCGCGGTGAACTAGAGGACGCTCTTCTCGGGGGCGTCGCCGTTGTTGCCGCCGTGCTCGCCGTAGAACGCCCTGATGGCCTCCGCCGTCGGCTGCGCGCACGACTGCAGGTGGCCCCAGGCGGCGAGCGTGAAGTGGCGCCCCTCGCGCACCTCGCCGCGCCACGGCACGAGCAGCACCTTGAGGTCGCGGAGCTCGATCAGCTCGCGCGCGACTTTCTGGATCGAGTCGTCGTTGGCGCCCGCGTCGTACCAGACGACGACGTAGCCGTGCTCGAGGTTGTGCACGGCGCGCTCCGCGACGTCCTCTGGCGCGCTCGTCCGTCCGAAGTACCCGAGCGGACCAGGCAGCGGCCGCGGCGCGTGCGGGCCGCCGTACGGCGGGTCGGACTCGTACTGCACGAGCCCGTCGCTGTGACTCGCGTCGATGTCCAGCGGGAAGTCGCGCATCTCGGCGCATCCCGCCTGCTGCACGGCCACGGGGCGGGTGTCCTGCTGCTTGCGGTCCAGCGCCGTCAGCAGGCCGACGACGGCCACCAGCGCGATCACGATGCCGACGACCACCTCGGCGCGCGGCCCCTCCCACGGCTTGGGCGCCGCGATCGGGGCGGGGCCGTACTGGTACGGCGCGTGCTCGTCCGGCGGCGCGAACGGGTTGTACTCGGGCGGCTCCATGCGCCCGAGGCTACCGGCCGGTGAGCCTCCGGTACTCCTCGCGCGCGTCCGCCTCGACCTCCACCGGCGCGTTGCCGTACAGCCGGTCGCAGCCGTCCTTCTTCGGGCCCGAGATCCAGTACGTCTCCCCGGTGTCGAGGTCGACGGCGTTGCCGCAGGCGACGCCGCGCACGCGCTGGAGCCGCAGCCCGCGGGTGTAGACCGTGCGACCGGTCTTGGAGAACGTCACCCACCCGATCCACGCCTCGCCGCGCTCGTCGTGCTCGTCGCCCTTGTGCTCGATGTACATCACCCGCCGCTTCATCAGGGCAGTGTGACCGCCCGGGATAGCCTGCGCGCGTGAGTTTCGACGGCATCCGCATCCCCACAGACCTGCTTCCGAAGGACGGCCGCTTCGGCTCCGGCCCGAGCAAGGTGCGGCAGGCACAGCTCGACGCGCTGGCGGCGACGGGGCGCTCGTACCTCGGCACGTCGCACCGCCAGGCCGGCGTACGGAGCGTCGTCCGGCGGGTCCGCGAGGGGCTGGCCGAGCTGTTCGCGCTGCCCGACGGCTACGAGGTCCTGCTCGGCAACGGCGGCTCCACGGCGTTCTGGGACGCCGCGGCGTTCGGGCTGGTCGAGCGCCGCTCGCAGCACTGCGTCTTCGGCGAGTTCTCCGCGAAGTTCGCGGAGGCGACCAGAGCCGCGCCGTTCCTCGACGACCCATCGGTCGTCAAGGCGGAGCCGGGCACCGTCGCGGAGCCGCAGCCCGGCGACGACGTCGACCTGTACGCCCTCACGCACAACGAGACCTCCACCGGCGCCGCGGTGACGATCCGCAGGCCCGCACCGGACGCGTTCGTCGCGGTCGACGGCACCAGCGCGGCGGGCGCGCTGCGCGTGGACCCGGACGAGTTCGACGTCTACTACTTCGCGCCGCAGAAGGCGTTCGCGTCCGACGGCGGGCTCTGGCTCGCACTCGTCTCCCCGCGCGGCCTCGACCGCATCGACAGCGTCAAGAGCAGCGGCCGCTGGATCCCCGCCTCGCTCGACCTGTCGATCGCGCGCGACAACTCACGCCTCGACCAGACGTACAACACGCCCGCGCTCGCGACGCTGTTCCTCCTCGCCGAGCAGGTCGACTGGCTCCTCGGCCTCGGCGGCCTGGAGGGCGCGGCCAGGCGCTGCGACGAGTCGTCACAAGCACTCTACGGCTGGGCCGAGGCGAGCGCGTACGCCACGCCGTTCGTCAAGGACCCGGAGCACCGGTCGCGCGTCGTCGGCACCATCGACTTCGACTCCTCCGTCGATGCCGCCCACCTTGCGAAGGCGCTGCGCGCCCACGGGATCGTCGACACCGAGCCGTACCGCAAACTCGGCCGCAACCAGCTCCGCGTCGCGATGTTCCCCGCGATCGACCCCGACGACGTGCGCGCGCTGACGGCGTGCGTCGACTACCTCGTCACGAACGTAGGGTGAGTGCCATGGAGTACACGCAGCTCGGCCGCACCGGTCTCAAGGTCAGCAGGCTCTGCCTCGGCACGATGAACTTCGGGCCCGAGACGAGCGAGGAGGACAGCCACGCGATCATGGACGCGGCGCACGATGCCGGGCTGAACTTCTTCGACACGGCCAACGTCTACGGCTGGAAGAAGGGCGAGGGCTGGACCGAGCAGATCATCGGCCGGTGGTTCGCGCAGGGCGGCGGCCGGCGCGAGAAGACCGTCATCGCGACGAAGCTGTACGGCTCCACGGGCGACTGGCCGAACGAGACGTTCCTCTCGGCGCTCAACATCCGCCGCGCCTGCGACGCGTCGCTCCAGCGCCTGCAGACCGACTACATCGACCTGTACCAGATGCACCACGTCGATCGGAACACGCCGTGGGACGAGATCTGGCAGGCGATGGAGACGCTCGTCGCGCAGGGCAAGGTCCTCTACGTCGGCTCCTCGAACTTCGCCGGCTGGCACATCGCCCAGGCCAACGAGGCCGCCAAGGCCCGCCACTTCCTCGGCCTCGTCAGCGAGCAGAGCCTCTACAACCTCGTCGAGCGATCCGTCGAGCTCGAGGTCGCGCCGGCCTGCCAGGCGTACGGCCTCGGCCTCATCCCGTGGAGCCCGCTCATGCGCGGCCTGCTCGGCGGCATCCTCCGCAAGGCCAAGGAGGGGCGCAGCGCGAGCGAGCGCACCCAGGAGCTGCTGGCCGAGCACCGGCCGAAGATCGAGGCGTACGAGGCGTTCTGCGATCAGCTCGGCGAGGACCCGGCGAACGTCGGCCTGGCCTGGCTGCTGCACCAGCCCGCCGTCACCGCGCCGATCATCGGGCCGCGCACCATCGAGCAGCTCACCGGCTCGCTGCGCGCCGCCGAGATCACCCTCGACGAGAAGGCGCTGGCCGAGCTCGACCGCATCTTCCCCGGCCCCGGCGGGCCCGCCCCCGAGGCCTACGCCTGGTAGGTAGGCAGGGCCGCTCGGCGGGTCTAGCGTCGCGCCCGTCCCCCACTGACGGGAGCGCGCCATGAAGCGCTTCACCATCCCCCGCAGCACCGTCGTCGTCGCGCTGGCCGCCGTCGCGCTGGTCGTGGTCCCCGGCAGGGCACCCGACCGCAGGGCCGAGGCGCTCGGCGACGCGACGAGGCCGTACGTCCTGTCCTCGCCGATCTTCACGCCGAAGAGCGCCACGTCGTTCACGACGCTGTTCACGAGCATCGAGGACGTCAGCATGAGCATGCTGCTGCGCCGCTACGACGCGGTCGGCACGCTGCTGACGTCGCAGGCCATCACGATCGGCGCGCACGGCTCGCTGCAGGCTTCGCCGGCGGCCCACAGCGGCGCGCCGCTGCACGTCGAGATCTGGATGCCGCGCCCGAACCTCTCCATGCGCATCACGTACACGGACTCCTCCGACGTGAGCCGCGTCATCGAGACCGGCGACATGATCAAGCCGAGGGACGTCGGCGCGGGGTTCGTCGCTGTCGCCCCGGTCAAGCTGTGCGACACCCGTGCGACCGGCACGTCCTGCCCGACCGGCACCGTGGGCCCGAGCGAAGAGATCGTGGTCGGGGTGGCGGGCCTCGGCGGCACTCCGGCCTCGGGTGCCACCGCGGTCGTCGTCAACCTCATCGCGATCCTCGGCACGAAGACGTCGTTGCTCAAGATGTGGCCGGACCTGACGCCGCGCCCCCTCGCGACGGCGGTGACGTTCCCCGCGGCGCAGAAGGTGGCGAACATGGTCACCGTCAAGCTCGGCACCAACGGCAAGCTGCGCGTCGCCAACGCCACCGGCGAGGTACACGTCGTCGTGGAGCTCGCCGGGTACTACGTCTAGAACGCGCAGCGCCGCAGCACCGTGTACTCAGGCCGCGGGCCGAGGACGCTCCGCATCAGCACGACCTCGCTCACGTGCCAAGGGGCGCCGTCGACCGCCGCCAGCGCGGCCACCGCGTCGGTCCCGTCGACGTCACGGCGGCGTACGCGGGCGACGGTGACGTGGGGGACGTACGGCTTCCGCTCGACGTCGATGCGCGCCGCGCGCGCGGTGCGCCGCGCCACCCGCGCCAGCCCGGCGAGCGCCTCGACCTCGCCCTCGACACCGGCCCAGAGCACCCGCGGCCGCGCGGGCCTGGGGAACGCTCCCGCGCCCGCGACCCGCAGCGCGAACGGCTCCGTGCCCGCGACCGCCTCGGCCAGCGCGGCGCCGTACGGGAGCGGGTCGGCCACCTCGCCGAGGAACACCAGCGTCAGGTGCAGGCGTTCCGCCGGCACCCACGACGCGGGTAGGTCGCGCAGCGGCTCGACCGCGCGCACCAGCGGCGCCAGGGCCGACGGGGGCGGGACGACCGCGACGAACGCGCGCACAGGCGCTAGCGGCAGACGAAGCGCGGCTCGGGGAGGTAGCGGGTGTGGAACTTCTCCCGCCTGACCTCCTTGCCGCCGATCTTGAAGACTCGCCACACGTCGATGTCGAAGCCGGGCACGCCGGACGTGCTCTGGCACGTCGGGCTGTAGTCGTACTCCGTGCCGAACGACCGGTGCCGGTAGCGCGGGCCGGTGATCGACTCGATCTCGTACCGCTTGGTGCTCCAGAACGTCACGGTGATCGACTTCTCGGTGTACGACGTCGTGATGAGCACGCCGTACTTCGAGTCGTTGCGCCAGCGCAGGTCCGGCTCCGGTGAGGAGACCGTCGCCTCGCGGCCCGGTGGGTAGCGGCTGATGTAGTAGCTGTGCGGCTTGTGCTGCACGTCCTCGAAGCCGCCGAAGAAGACCGCGTTGAACATCGTCGTCGCGAACTGCGAGACGCCGCCGCCGACGGCGTCGACGAACTTGCCGTTGAGGATCATCGGCGCGTCCACGAAACCGCGCGCGCGGTCGCGGGGCCCGACGTGGCCGTTGAGGCTGAACGTCTCCCCTGGCAGCACGACGGCGCCCTCGACGATGTCGGCCATGATGTGGATGTTCTTCACGCGGGGGCGGCAGCACGGGTGGTAGGTCGTGAACTCGCCGACCTTCTCCTTGATGCCGAGCGTCTTCGCCTTGGCGGTCGACAGCCGCGGCTCGCTCTCGGTGACCTCCAGCGCGATGCTGCGCGGCGCCGGCTGCGCGAGCACGGGCAGCAGCGCGGCGGCGAGCGCGTCGCGGTCGACCTTCGTGCCCTTCTCGGACTTCCCGACGGTCAGCTTGCCGGTCTTCTCGTCGATCTTGACGGGCGCGTCCTTGGCGGGCTGCTCCACCGGCCGCAGGACGGGCGTCATGACCTCGTCGAGCTTCTTCTCGTCGAGCTTCGGCGTGATGGTGCCGTCGGCGTCGGCGGTCACCTTCAGGAACGTCACGACGTGAGCGGGCGTCAGCGTGACCGACCTGCCGCCGGTGGTCAGCGAGACCGGCGCGGCGACGGCCGGGGAGGCGATGTCGGAGACGGCCTTGGCGACCGACTCGGCGGTCGTCTTCGGCTTGTCGACCTCGACGACGCCCTCGGCCTCGGTCTCGTCGGGGAACGCGTCCACCACCGCGGCGGCGGTCGCGTCGACGTCGAGCACGAGCCCGTCGCGCGGCGGTACGGCGACCGGCGTCGTGCCGTCGAAGCGCACGTACCCCTCGCGGCGGCCGCGGTCGACGGTGCGCGCCCACTTCGTGATCGCGGCGCGGAGCTTCGCGTCGTCGACCGACGAGGCCGGCTCGACCGTGTGCGTCGCGAACATGCCGGCGAGGCGGCTGAACGGGTTCAGCGCCTCGTTGCGCGCGAGGTCGACGGTCCGCTCGGGGTCGATGCGCAGGCCGACGGCGGCCGCGTCGAGGACGAGTGGCTTCGGCCCGCCGGGCACCGTCACCGTCACGGTCTTGGGCGCGGGCACGCGCGCCGCGATGAGGCGCAGCGCCTCCGCGCGGGTCTTCCCGCCGATCTCCACGCCGGAGACCTCGGTCCCGCGCGGCACCCGGCCACTCGCCATCGCGACGTCAGCGACGTACACGATCGCGAGGAGGCCGACGATGCCGAGCAGGCCCGCGAGGACGCGGCGGCTCACAGTCGTCACGCCCCAACCCTACGTGTCAACGCACGACCTCGGGCAGTGGGGTGGCCCGGGCAGCCCGCGGGTGGCGCAGCGTACGGCCCGTGCTGCGCAGCAGCAGGTACCCCGCGAGCACGCTGACGACCAGCGACCCGAGGCCGCCGACGACCAGCGTCGAACGCGGTCCGACGTGCTCACCGAGCCAGCCGATGAGCGGGGCGCCGATGGGCGTGCCGCCGACGAACACCAGCGCGTACAGCGCCAGCACCCGCCCGCGCATGGCCTCGCCGGCCCCGAGCTGGACCGTGGACAGCGCCGTCGAGGTGAACGAGATGACCGCGAGCCCGGTGGGCACCAGGAGGATCGAGAAGACGACGATGTTCGGCGCGAAGCCCAGCGACATCTCCAGCAGCCCGAACGCGATGGCCGAGCCGAGCAGCACCCGCTGCGTCGGCCGGGCGCGGCGCGCGGTGAGCAGCGCGCCGGCCAGCGATCCGGCCGCGAGGAGCGCGGAGAGGGTGCCGTACGTCTCGGCGCCCCTGCCGAACTCGTTGCGCGCCATCAGCGCCAGCGTGATCTGGAAGTTGAGGCCGAGCATCCCGATGAAGCCGATGAGCACGATCGGCAGCAGCAGGTCGCGGCGGCCGGCGACGTATCGCAGGCCCGCGCGCAGCTGGCCCTTCGCGCGGGCCACGCGGCGGCCGGGGAACAGCTCGCTCTCGCGGATGCGGGTCAGGCCGTAGATGACGGCGAGGTACGACGCGGCGTTGAGGAAGAAGACCGGCGCCGTGCCGCCGTGGGCGATCATGAGGCCGGCGATGGCGGGGCCGACGATGCGGGCGGAGTTGAACGTCGCGGAGTTGAGGCCGACGGCGTTCGTCACGTCGTCGGGTCCGACCATCTCCACGACGAACGCCTGCCGCGCGGGCAGGTCGAACACCGTCGTCATGCCGAGCGCGAAGGCGAACGCGAACACCATCCAGACCTGCACGAGGTCCGTGACGACGAGGACGCCGAGGCTCAGCGCGAGGATGCCCTGGACCGACTGCGTGACGATCATGACCTTGCGCTTGTTGCTGCGGTCGGCGATCAGCCCGCCCCACAGACCGAAGAGCAGCATCGGCAGGAACTGCAGCGCGGTCGTGATGCCGAGCGCGGTGCCGCTGCGGTTGGTGAGGTCGAGGACCAGCCAGTCCTGGGCGACGTTCTGCATCCAGGTGCCGGTCAGGCTGACGAGCTGCCCGGAGGCGAAGAGCCGGTAGTTGCGGATCGCCAGCGAGCGGAACATCGGCGTCATGCGGGGTCCCCGCGGCGGCGCGAGCGGAGCGAGTGGCGTCGTGGGGTGCTCATGAGCGCGCGAGCCGTTCCAGGAGCGGGGCCGCCTCGCGCAGGACGGCGATCTCCTCGGGCGTGAAGTCCTTGAGCCGCTGGCAGAGCCACGCGTCGCGCCGCTTGCGGTCCTCGGTGAGCAGCCGCGCGCCCTCGGGCGTCACCGCGAACAGCACCTGGCGCTTGTCCGTCGGGTGCGCCCCGCGCGTGACGAGGCCGAGCTCCTCGAGGGCGCCGGTGATCCGCGTCATGGACGGGGGCTGTACGTGCTCGCGCGCGGCCAGCTCGCCGAGCGTGAACGGTCCCTCGCGGTCGAGCGTGGACAGCGCGGCGATCTGCGACGGCGTCAGCAGGTCGTCGGGGCGTTGCTGGCGGAGCCGCCGGCCGAGCCGCATGACCGACATGCGGAGCTGGGCGGCGAGCGCCGGGTCAAGGGATGCTCGCACGATCGTTAGCATAACTCATGAGCGTTGCTAACGATAGTGGTTTTACGGAAGCTCGCGCCGGAACGTTCCTTGAAGATCATCACGCTCGAGACCGGCGTACCGAGTGCAGAGAACGCGCCCCGCGCGCTCGCGTTACGGAAGCTCGATGGCCTGGTCGAGCTCCGGACCGACCTCGACGTCGAGCCCGACGAACTCCACACCGGGCAGCTCGAGCAGCGGGGCCTCGGGGTCGACGAGCGCGACGATCGCGGCGGACGGGTCCTCGGGTACGGCGGCGCGCAGGTCGTCCAGCGCGGCCTTCTCCTCCGGGTCCGTGCTCTGCGCGGCGGTGTTGTCGATGACCGTCAGCGCCGCGTCGGTCAGGGCGTCGGCGTCGACGACCTCCGCCGTGACCGTGACGCGGATCTTGATCACTTCACCCCCAGCAGCTGCTCGATCGGGTCGATGGCGAAGTACACGACGAACAGCGCGCTGATCAGCCAGAGGAGCCAGCCCACGTCGCGCCAGCGGCCCTGGGCGGCGCGGATGGCGACGTACGACACGAAGCCGGCGCCGATGCCGTTGGTGATCGAGTACGTGAACGGCATGAGCACGATGGTGAGGAACGCGGGGATCGCGATCGTGTAGTCGTCCCACGGGATGACCCGGACCTGCGTCAGCATGAGGAAGCCGACGATGACGAGCGCGGGCGACGCGGCCTCGTACGGCACCACGGCCACCAGCGGCGTGAAGAACAGCGCCACGAGGAAGAGCAGGCCGGTGACGACGCTGGCGAGGCCGGTGCGCGCGCCCTCGCCGACACCGGCCGCCGACTCGATGTACGTCGTGTTGGACGACACCGACGCGGCGCCGCCCGCGACCGCGGCGACGGAGTCGACGAACAGCACCCGGTCCGCGCCGGGGAGCCTGCCGTCGTCGTCGAGCAGGCCGGCCTCGGCGCCCACGCCGACGACGGTGCCCATCGTGTCGAAGAAGTCCGACAGCATCAGCGTGAAGACGAACAGCACCGCCGCGATGACGCCGACCTGCGCGAACGACCCCCCGAGGCTGAACTGTCCGAGCAGTGACAGGTCGGGCACGTCGAAGACCTTGTCGGGGAGCTGGGGCACGTTGAGCTGCCAGCCGTCGGCGTTGGAGCCGTCGGGCAGCGCCGGGCCGACGTTCGCGACGGCCTCGACCACGGCGGCGAGGACGGTCGTCGACAGGATGCCGATGAGGATGGCACCTCGGACACGGCGCGCGACGAGCACCGCCGTGACGAGCAGCCCGACGACGAACACCAGCGTCGGCCAGCCGGTGAGCCGCCCCGTCGCGCCGAGCTGGACGGGCACGGGAGCGGCGGCGGAGCGGCGGACGAAGCCCGCGTCCACGAAGCCGATGATCGCGATGAACAACCCGATGCCGACGCTGATCGCGGCCTTCAGCGCCGGCGGGATGGCGTTGAAGACGGCCGTACGGAAGCCGGTCAGCACGAGCACCGTGATGACGAGGCCCTCGAGGACGACGAGGCCCATCGCGGCAGGCCACGACATCTGCGACGCGAGCGTGAACGTCACGAACGCGTTCAGCCCGAGCCCCGCCGCGATGGCGAACGGGTACCGCCCGACGATGCCCATGAGCAGCGTCATGACGGCGGCCACGAGCGCCGTCGCGGCCGCGACCTGCGGGATGCCGAGGGTCTTGCCGCCGGGGTCGGCGAACGTGCCGATGATGAGGGGGTTCAGCACGACGATGTACGCCATCGTGAAGAACGTCGCGAGCCCCCCGCGGACCTCGCGCTCGACGGTGGAGCCGCGCTCGGCGACCTGGAAGTACGACAGGACGGCGTTCATGCGAGCACTGTGCAACGAACGCGCGCGGGACCGTCGGCGGCGCGCCGTCAGGCGGGGCGCAGCGGCAGCCTGATGGTGAACGCCGCGCCCTCGCCCGCCGCGCTCTCGACGGTGACGGTGCCGCCGAGCGCCTCGGCCACCTCGCGGACGACGTAGAGGCCGAGACCGAAGCCGCCGACGCGGCGGGTGTTGCCGGAGTCGAGCTGCACGAAGCGCTCGAAGACACGGTCGTGGTCCTCGGGCGGGATGCCGTCGCCGGCGTCGGAGACGCGCAGTGCCAGCGTGCCGCCGTCCGCGGTGACCGTGACGTCGACCGGCGTGTCGGGAGCGGAGAACTTCACGGCGTTGTCGACGAGGTGCCCGAGCATCTGCGTGAGCCGCGGCCCGTCGGTGACGACCTCGGGCAGGTCGGGGGGTACGTGCACGTCGATTTTGCGATCGGACGGCGTGTTCTTCGCGACCGCCTGCGCGACGGCGATGGCGACGTCAACGGGCGCGAGGTCGAGGCGCAGCTCGCCGCGCTGGAGCACCGACAGGTCGAGGAGCTGCTCGACCATGCCGCCGAGGCGTTCCGACGACCCGCGGATGCGGCCGACGAGGCCGAGCACGCCGTCGAGGCCGAGCTTGTCGGCGTGGGTCAGGACCGTCTCGGCGTACCCCATGATCGACGTCAGCGGCGTCCGCAGCTCGTGGCTCACCATCGCGACGAAGTCGCGGTGGCGGCGGTCCAGCTCGGAGAGGCGCTGCACGGCGGCCTGCTCGCGGGCGTAGAGGCGGGCGTTCTGCACGGCGGCCGCGACGATCGGCGTGAACGACAGCAGCAGCACCCGGTCCTCGTCGCTCCACGCGCCGGGCACGGGCGAGTCGATCTGCAGGACGCCGATGGCGCGGCCGTCGATGACGAGCGGCGCGCCGAACCACGCGATGACGCCCGCGGACACGCTCTTCTGCCTGCGCTCCTCGGTGACGTCGGGGTGGACGTGGATGTCGCCGATGTACTCGGGCTCGCACGTCTCGACGATGCGGCCGGTGATGCCGTCGCCGACGCGGATGCGGACGGTCAGCGCCTCCGCCGTCGCGGGCGGGTCGGTCGCCGCGAACGAGATCCACCCCTCGTCGTCGACCAGCGCGATCGAGCCGCCGCCGAAGTCCACCAGCTCACGCAGCGACGCGAACGTCGTCGCGAGCACGTCGGCGAGGTCGCGTTGCGCGGTCACCTCGCGCGCGAGGTCGAGGATGAGCCGGTAGCGCGTGGCCGCTGGGCGGGGGTCCACGCGATCACTGTGGCAGCATCGACACGTCGCGTCCGGTGAACTGGGAGGCCCGCGTGGAGCGCAAGCCGGACCCGCCTCCGCTGGCGACGGACGACGTTCGTACGGTCTGGGTCGGTACGTCCCTCTGGGCCGTCGCGCTCGTCGTGTTCGCGGTGCTCCAGGAGTGGGACGCGGTGTGGACCTGCGCCGCCGGGCTCGGCCTCGGGTTCGTCGGGGTGGCGTACATGAGGCGCCGCGCGGCGGCCATCGCGCGCGACGAGCGGGCTAGTCCGAACGGGCCTGACGCGGGCGGGTCCTAGGTCCCCGAAAGGGTCCCGCCGGGCTATGGCCGTTCGGCCCCTGCGCGGCCACTGTCGTGATCATGTCCTCACGTCGCGGCTTCGCGCGGTCACTCCGCGCGGTCGGGCTCGCCGCGGTCACGACGCTCGGTCTCTCCTCGCTCTCCCTGCCGGCCGCGGGGGCGGTCGGCGTGGGGACGTACGTCGTGACGTTCGCGGCGCCGCCGACGGCGACCGACGTGGACGTGCTGCGCGGCGTGGCGACGGGCGTGCACGCGTTCCGTCACCTGCCCGCGGCGGTGGTCACGGCGCCGACCGCGCTGGTGCCGTTGCTGCGCAACCTCCCCGGCGTGCGGGGCGTCTGGGGCAACGAGCGGTACGAGCTGCTCGACCAGAAGGCGAACGTCAGCATCCGCGCGGACAAGGCGTGGGGTCCGTACACAGGAGGTCTCGGCTACACGGGCACCGGCTGGACGGGCGCGGGCATCGGCGTGGGCGTCATCGACGCCGGCGTGGACGGCACGCACCCCGACCTCTGCGCGCGGCCTGAGTTCTGTCGCGGGACTCCCGTGAAGACCGTGCAGAACGTGAAGTTCGTCGGCAACACCGACAAGCTCGACCCGTACGTCGCCGTCGAGGACGTCGTCTCCACCGACAACACCAGCGGCCACGGCTCGCACGTCGCGGGCATCGCCGTGGGCTACGGCACCGCGTCCACCCAGCCGGGGCTGTACCAGGGCGTCGCGCCCGGCGCGAGCCTCGTCGGCATGGGCACCGGCGAGGCCGTCGAGGTCGTCAACGTCCTGGCGGCGTTCGAGTACTCGCTGGCCAACCGCGACCGTTACAACATCAAGGTCCTCAACAACTCGTGGGGACCCGGCTACGGCACGCCGTACGACCCAGACCACCCGGTCAACAAGGCCATCGACGCGGCGTGGGACGCCGGCATCTCCGTGGTGTTCGGGGCGGGCAACGACGGGCCGCGCACCGACGCGCTCAACGCGTTCTCCGTCAACCCGCACGCGATCTCCGTCGCGGGCACGAACAAGCACACGGGGCACCTCGGGTTCTTCTCCTCCCGTGGTGTGCCGGGCAGCCCGCTGTGGCACCCGACCGTCGGCGCGCCCGGCGAGAACATCGTCGGCCCGCGCGCACTGACGGGGACGACCACGCACGCAGGGGATGCGTCGTCGGCCAACCCCGACCCGATCGCCACCGAGGACCTGCCGTACTACGGCAACGTCAACGGCACGTCGATGGCGTCGCCGCACGTCGCCGGCGTCATCGCGCTCATGCAGCAGGCGTCGTACGCCTCGCGCGGCGTCTACCTCACGCCCCAGCAGGTCAAGGACATCGTCCAGAACACCGCGCAGTCCGGCGGGGCGTCGGGGCTGCCGAACTACCAGCAGTACACGATGGGCGCCGGCCTCGTGGACGCGGAGGCGGCGACCGCGGCCGCGGCGGCCGGCGACTTCCCCTCCTACGACGACGGGGAGACGTACGACGTCAAGGCGTTCAAGGGGACGGTCGGCCCGGCGGCGTTCGTGCAGACCTCGGTCTTCGAGTCGTCTATGGACGTGGTGCCCGGCGCGCTCTCGCTCGACGTCATGGTCGACTGGAAGGTCGTCTACGCCAACGACGTCGACATCACGGTCTACGATCCGTCCGGCGCCGTGCGCGGCTCGACCATGCTCATGTGCGGCGGGCCGCAGCCCAACGGGTACTCGTCGTTCTGCTCGTCCGCGCCGAACGAGCGCCTGACGTTCACCTCCCCCGCTCCGGGGACGTGGCGGGTCGTCGTCGGCGGCTTCGTCAACAGCACTGAGGACGTACGCGGCCTGTGGTCGGTCGCGTATTCCGACGGGACCGCCGGGGTGGCTCCCCCCGCCATCCCGGCCTCGGTGACGCTGACCGCCGCGACGCCCGCCTCGGTGCAGGGGCAGCCGGACGCGCTGACGGCGACCGTGCTCGACGCGTCGGGCAACCCGGTGCCGAACGCCGCCGTGACGTGGTCGTCGTCGGGCGCGGGGTCCGTGACCAACGCGGAGTACGTCACCGCGGCCGACGGCGTCGCGGGGGCGAGCGCGCTGTCCGACGCGCCCGGCGAGCAGACCGTGACAGCGTCGGTGGGCGGGCTCTCCGCTACGGCGTCGGTGACGTGGGTCGGCGTGACGGTGCCGTGCCTGACGTGCGGATCGTCCTCGGCCAGCACCCCGGGCAAGGCGAGCGGCGGCGGCTTCCTCGGGTCGGGCTCGGCGAAGAAGCACTTCGGCGTCGACGCCGAGTACAACGCCGGCGCCGCGCTGCCCGGCGGCTCCGTGTCGTACTCCGACGGCTCGCTGTCGGTGACGGCCTCGGTGGTGGAACGGTTCCGCGTCGACGGGACCACGGCGGTCTTCTCGGGTCCCGCCAAGGTCAACGGCGCCACCGGCTACCGCTACGAGGTGACCGTCACCGACAACGGCGAGCCGGGGCGTACCGACACGTTCAAGATCGCGCTGTCGCGTCCCGGCGACCCGACGTACGCGTACAGCGCGTCGGGGACGCTGGGTGGAGGGAACGTCCAGGTACGCAACGGCAGCTATTGATGGGGCCGTAGCGCCCCCAGCCCCAGAGCAACGGCCCGGTCGGCCCCGTCACCCGACCGGGCCGTTTCGTGTCCCGGGTCTCCGGTCCCCGAGCCGTACGGTGCGGCGTGTCGTTGACGGAACGTGGCACGGTCGACGTTCCCTCGATGAAACGCCGCACGGGGCGGGCTACAGCGGGTCGAGGAGGGACTCGTCGTCGCGGGTGCCGCGCAGTGACGCCTCGATCGCGTGGCGGGTGTGCCACGCGCCGGTGAGCCACGCGACCAGCCGCGCGAGGCCCGCGGGCGTGCCGTCGGTCGCGGGGGGCGACGACCACCACGCGACGGGCACGTCGTCGACGAGCAGCGGGTCGTGGATCTCGTAGCCGATGCCGTCGTGCCGCTCGGTCGCGCGCGGCGACGAGGTGACCCGCGCGGGCAGCGACGAGGCGAGGCGTACGCCGAGCACGTCGGCCAGCGCGCGGCCCAGCGACACGTCCACCGGCAGCCACGGAAGGCCGGCGAGGAGGGGCAGCAGGTCGGGGCGGTCGACGGCGTACGCCTCCCCCACCGGCACCGCGACGAGCTCGCCGTCGCGGACGGCGCGGACGTGCGTCGGGTCGAGGGGTACGTCGGCGCGGGCCAGCGCGGCGTACAGCCCCCGCACCTGCGCCATGGACGCCTCGCGCGAGGCGAGGCGGTCGGCGAGTCCCTCGAGCGCGTTGTCGTCCATGGCCTCGACGGTCGTGACGAGGCCGAGCCGCGCGACGACGGCGGCGCTCCCCTCGGGCAGCGGGGCGACGCGAGCATAGAGCCCGGACAGCAGCGGGTCGGCGTCCTCGGCGAGCAGGTCGGAGACGCGGTGCAGGCCGCCGCCGACTGCGGGCAGGACGACGTGCGCGCGCAGCCAGTCGAGGTCGTCGAGGTCGCGCAGGGAGCCCAGCGCCTCGGCCCACGCGTCGGGCCGTACCTCCTCCAGATCGCGACCCGACAGCTCCGCCACGACCCCGCACGCGACGAGCGCGTCGCTGCCGTACGTGTCGAGGAGGGCAGGAGCCGCCACGCCGAACGGGCTGTCGTCGCGTACCCACCGCGTCACCGGCGCGCCGGGCAGCAGCAGCTCGTCGGCGGCGCGCAGCTCGCCGTCCTCGTCCGGCAGCGCGAGCGAGCCGAGCCACTCGCGGCCGGCGGCGGCGGACGGCGACGTACGCAGCAGCCGCAGCACGACGTCGGCGAGCGCGTCCGGAGGTACGAGCGGGTCGTCGTCGAGCGACGCCTCGATCTCCGCGCGCAGCGCGTCGAGCACCGCGCCGGGCTCGGCGTCCACGGCACCCGCCCCGCGCAGCACCTCTGCCGCACGGCCTGTGCACGCGGACGGGTGGACCCACCGCAAGGGCAGCCCGGCCGCGTCGCTCGCCGCGACGAGGTCCGCGTCGTGCGAGAGCAGCAGCCCGCGCGGCCCGGTGACGACGCGGCCGTCGGCGAGCGGCACCGGCAGCGCGCGCAGCGCGTCCGGGTCGGGCACTCCGGCGAACGCCTCGTAGACCGCCGCCCACGACGCAGGAGAGAGGCCGTGCAGCAGCTCGACGACGTCGGCCGTGTCGAGCACGCGCACGCCGAGCGCGGCGAGGGCGGCGCGGCGCCGCAGCCACGCCGGGTCCAGCAGCGGCAGGTCGAGCACCTCGGTCACGGCCTCCGACGCGGGGCCGAGGTCGGCCACCGCGCGCCGCCCCTCGGGGAAGACCCGGGCTTCGGCGAGGAGTGGCGCCAGCGCCTCACGCAGCGCCAGGTCGAACGCGCCTGCAGGGAGTGTCGCCGGCACCAAGTCGAGCACGTCCGGCGTGTGCGGGAGCGACTCGAGGAGGGCGACGTACGCCTCCGCCGCGCGCGCCGCGAGCCACTCCGACAGCGGCCCTTGGACGACGTGCCGCCGCGACGGCTCCAGCGGCACCGACACCGACAGGAAGACGGGTACGTCCACGCGCTCGTCGGTCGGCTGCGGCGCGCGCAGCCGCCGGTCCGCGGGCGCCGGGAGGGCGACGGTGACGGTCCAGCCGGAACGTTCGCGCTCCTCGACCGGCCTGTCCGCCAGGAGCTCCGGAGGAAGCGAGCCGGAGACCGTGTGCACGACCCACGACGGGTCGCGCGTGAGCACCCGGTCCCCGACCGTCAGAGACTCCAGCGGCAGCGTGAGCAGCAGCGTCTCGTCGATCTCCGACAGGTCCACGGGGGTACGCAGCGGCAGCACGACGACGGTGTCCCACTCGGCCAGCAGCGCGGCCGCGTGGGGGTCGGGCGTGGCGTCGTACGGCAGCCGCATGACCGGCACCGCGCCCTGCCGCCGCGCGACCTCCTCGGCCAGCGCGGGGATCGCCGCGACCTCGTCAGCGGTGCGCGACCGCGACCACAGCACGCCGCCGTCACGGCTGAAGATCGCGGGCGAGTCGGTCAGCGCGAGGACTGCCTTGAAGCCGACGCCGTACCGGCCGACCGAGCCCGCTGCCTTGGCCGACGCGCGCAGGTGGCAGAGCGCCTCGACGCCCGCGGCATCCAGGGGCGCGCCTGTGTTGGCGGCGTACAGCACGCCGTCGCGCACCTCGACGAGCAGCCAGCCAGGCACGCCCGCGCGCGAAGCCGCGTCGGCGGCGTTCTGCGCCAGCTCCACGAGCGGGGAGCCGGCGGCGGCGTCCTCCTCGGCGTTCGCGTCCTCGCGGAAGCGCGCGGGCGACGCGGCCCAGGCCGCCAGCACCCGCGACCGGATGCCGTCGGTGCCCGTCACTCTTCCGGCTCGGCCTCGTCGTCGGACTCGGCCTCGGGCTCGGCCACCGGCACGTCGTCGTCCACGACCTCGAACGAGTACTCGTCCACCAGCGCGGGCGCCGCACCCATCGCGGCGACCTCCTCGCTGCCCTCGGAGTGCGCGCCGCAGCCGTGGTCGACCGCGACGACGCGGCCGTCGTCAGGGGAGAACTCGTTGCCGCACGCCCCGAAGCCGAAGCCAAGACCCCCGGCCAGCGGCACGAAGAAACCGCACGACACACAGGGAGCGGGCGCGTGACGGGCCTGCGGCGCCTGCGGGCCGGCGTCGCCGTCGTACCAGCGCTCCGCGGCCTCCACGCGCCCGATGAACGACAGCACGCGCGGCCGCCCGAGGCCCCACTCGATGAGCGGTACGTCGCTGTCGACGTCCTCGATGGCGAGCGCGAGCCGCTCGTCGTCCGGCGCCGCGGGCATGAGGTCGCCGACGCCGAGGTCGCCGGGGCGTACGCGCTCCGCCCACGGCACCCACGCCGGCGACAGCAGCGCTTCATCGCCGGGGAGGCGGTAGACGCCGTTGATGGTGACGTCCTTGGCGCGGGCGGCGCGGACGACCTGGACGCCCCAGTGCCAGCCGCGGTACCCCTCGTCGAGGCAGGCGAACAGGTGTGTGACGATCCGGTCGCCGTCGCTGACGGCGCCGCGGTGCTCGCCGACGGACTTGGGGCCGGCCTCCTCGACGGCGGCCGCGCGGGCGACGTCCACGGCGGCGGCGGCGACCGCGTCGGGCGTCGCTTCGGCGTGCGGGCGTACCTCGTCCGTGGTCGTCACCCCCGCATTCTGGCGCACGGGGAACAATGCGTGCCATGCCGCCACCACCGCGTTCGCCGCTCGCGGACGCGGTGCACCTGCCGCGCTGGGCGCAGGCGTCTCCGCTACGACCGCTGCAACGCGTCGCACTCGCGGCGGGCGCGGGCGATGCGCTGGTGGCGGTCGCGCTGGCGAACACGGTGTTCTTCAAGGTGCCGGTCGGCGAGGCGCGCGGCCGCGTCGCGCTGTACCTGCTGCTGACGATGGCGCCGTTCGCGCTGCTGTCGCCACTGGTGGGGCCGCTGCTGGACCGGACGCGCGCGGGGCGGCGCTGGGCGATCGCGGGGACGTTCGGCGGCCGGGCGGTGCTCGCGTGGGTGATGGCGCAGGCGCCGAACGGCCTGCGGATCTACCCGGCGGCGTTCTCGGTGCTGGTGCTCGCGAAGGCGTACGGCGTCGCGAAGTCGGCGACCGTCCCGCGGCTCATCCCCGAGGGCGGCACCCTCGTCGGCGCCAACGCCCGTATCACCGCCACCGCCATCGCCTCCTCGACGGTCGCGGCGATCCTCGGCCTCGGGCTCGGCAACGTCGCCGGCTACGACTGGACGCTGCGCATCGCCGCCCTCGTCTTCGTGACCGGAGCCGTCGTCGCGCTGCTGCTCCCCCGCGCGGTCGACAGCGACAACGACCCCGCGACCCGTCAGGAGTTGGCGGCGCCGCGGTTCCCGCCGTCGGTGCGCGAGGCGCTGCTCGCGGCGGTGAGCGTGCGGGCACTGGCGGGCTTCCTCACGACCTACCTCGCCTTCTTGCTGAGACGCCGCGGCTCGAACGTCGACGTCGGCCTGCTCGCGGCGTCGGTCGCGGTGGGCAGCGCGGCGGGTACGGCGCTCGGCGCGGGCCTGCGGCGTACCGCCCCCGAACGCCTCCTGCTCGTCGCGGTCACGGTCGCGGCGGCCTTCTGCGCGGCGGGGTCGTGGCGGTACTCGCTCGTCACCGCGCTGCTCGCCGCGCTCGCCGCGGCGGTCGCGGGCTCGCTCGCCAAGATCGCGCTCGACGCGACGCTGCAGCGCGACTTCGGCGACGAGGTGAGGGGGCAGGCGTTCGCGCGGTCGGAGACGGTCCTGCAGCTGTCGTGGGTGGCGGGCGGCGCGGTCGGTCTGGCGCTGCCGTTGAGCGGCGAGTACGGCCTCGGGCTGGCCGCCGTGGCGCTCGTCGTGGCGAGCGGCTGGACCCGCGTGCGCGCCGTACGGAGCAGGTCGGTAGATTAGGCGCCATGCCGCGCCGCAACGCCGTCCTCCCGCTCGTCGCCGTCGCCGCCCTCGGGCTGGTCACGGGCTGCGAGAAGCAGAGCCCGTGGGTCACCATGACCGCCGACGGCGTGGTCGTGAAGGCGCGCGCGACGAAGTACTGCCGCGAGGGCGGCAAGTGCAACGAGTCCAAGGACGCGCCGACCCTCAAGGTGAAGTCCGGCGGCATCCTCGGCATCGACGTCCCCCGCTCGGTCGCCGAGCAGGGCTGGCGGATCGGCGACCAGGGCGAGTTCCGGCACGACCACTACTTC
Organism: Frankiaceae bacterium; assembly: GCA_035556555.1. Classification (GTDB taxonomy): domain Bacteria; phylum Actinomycetota; class Actinomycetes; order BP-191; family BP-191; genus BP-191. The sequence continues at coordinate 133,450 of DATMES010000002.1, read as the reverse complement.
GCGCTGCCGATCCCCGCGGACGCGCCCCCCGGCGCCTCGCAGCAGCTCCAGGTCGTCCGCGACCAGAAGCACGGCGAGGGCGTCTGGACGTTCAACATCGTCGTGAAGTAGCGCGATGGACGCCGCGTGGGCCTGGCGGGTGCTGGGGCTCGCGCCCGGCGCCGACCCCGCCGAGGTCCGTACGGCGTTCCGCGTCTCCGCCCAGCTCGTCCACCCCGACCGCGTCCGCGACCTCGCCGACGAGGTCCGCGCGGAGGCGCACCGGCGGATGGTCGAGCTCGGCGAGGCGTACCGCATCTGTACGGCCCTCGCGGCCGGCGCCCCTCCCCCGCCGCCCCGCGCTGCCGACCCGGTCCACGAGGGCCCGCTGCGCTCGGTCGGCGGTGTCGCCGCGGAGCTGCTCGAGAAGGCACGGCGCGACCTCCGTACGGCCGACGGCTGGGCCGCGAGCCGCGACGTCGTCAACGCCCTCGAGCAGGTCGCCGACGCCTGGCCCGGCACGGTCGAGGGCGACGCCGCGCGCGTGCTCCTCGTGACGTCGGCCGCCGCGGCCGGCGGGCTGTCCGCCCGCGAGCGAGCGGGTCACCTCGTCCTCGTCGCCGATCCCGTCGCGCGGGTGGAGGCGTGGGAGTCGCTGTACGGCCGCGACGAGCTCGCCGTCGCCCAGGTCGTGTACGCCCACCCCACCGCCGACGACGACCTGCGCCGCCGCGCCCGCACCCGCCTCGCCGAGCTGGGCGACTGGGCGACGCTGGCGGGCGACGACGACCCCGACGTACGCCGCAACGCCGCCGCCCACGTCCTCCTCCAGGAGTCGCTGTCCCTCGTCGAACGCGCGCCATGGCTGTCGCGGCGGGAGCGGGCGGCGTTCGACGCGGAGTGGAGCGCGTGGCGCTCTCGGGCCGCCGACCTCGACCCCCACCTCGCGCTCGACCTGCGCGCGGACCTCGCCGAGGCGGCCGCGAAGATCAGGGATGCGTACGAGCCGCGCGCGCGGGCAGGGCGCTGACCATGGCACTGACCCTGGTCGTGACCGCCGTCGCCGCCGAGCGCGACGCCGTTGCCGACGGCATCGGCTCCCCGCAGGCCGTGACCGTGGGGCCGTACGGCTCCTCGCGCCGCTGCGAGACCGAAGGCCCCGACGTCCTCGTCATGGCGGGCGGCGTAGGGCCGGCCGCCGCGGCCGCCGCGACCGCGCACGCGTGCGCGACGTACGACGTCTCGCTCATCGTGTCGATGGGCGTGGCGGGGGCGTTCGCGTCGGCGCGGCTGCGTCACGGCGACGTCGCGGTCGCCTCCTCCATCGTCGCCGCGGACCTCGGCGCGATGAGCCCCGAGCGATTCCTCGACCTGTCCGCGCTCGGCCTCGACGGCGGCGCGGCCGTGGACTGCCCGCCGAAGCTCGTCACCGCCGCGCGCGACCGGCTCGACGCGGCCGGACTGCACGTCGCCGTCGGCGCGATCCTCACGCTGTCGACCATGACCGGCACCGCCGAGCGCGCCGCCGAGCTCATGTCCCGCCACGGCGGAGTCGCCGAGGCGATGGAGGGCGCCGGCGTCGCGCACGTCGCCGCGCTGCACGAGATCCCCGTGCTGGAGGTCCGCGCCGTCAGCAACGAGGTCGGCCTGCGCGACCGCGACTCCTGGGACCTCGTCACGGCGCTCGTCTCGCTCGCCACCGCCTCCGGCGCGCTGCTCCGGGAGCCGCTGGCGTGACGTTGAGCCTCGGCTTCTCGCCGTGCCCCAACGACACGTTCGTCTTCCACGCGCTGGTCCACGGGCTCGTCGACGGGCCTGGCTTCGCCCAGCCCGTCTACGCCGACATCGACGTCCTCAACGCCCGCGCGCTCGCCGACGACCTCGACGTGGTGAAGGTGTCGTACGGCGTCCTGCCGGACCTGTCCGGCTACACCCTGCTGGCCAGCGGCGGCGCGCTCGGCCGCAGCTGCGGGCCGCTGGTGCTGACGCGTTCCCCGGGCGAGTCGCTCGTCGGCAAGACCGTCGCGGTGCCCGGCGAGCAGACCACGGCGTACCTGCTGCTGCGGCTGTGGGACCCGGGGTTCGGCGGCGTCGAGGTGATGCCGTTCGACACGATCATGCCGGCGGTCCGCGACGGTCGCGTCGATGCCGGGCTCGTCATCCACGAGTCGCGGTTCACGTATCGGGACTACGGCCTGCACGCCGTTGCCGACCTCGGGGACTGGTGGGAGGACGAGACCGGGCTGCCGATCCCGCTCGGCGCGATCGTCGCGCGGTCCGGTCTCGACACGGCGGCCATCGAGAGCGCGATCCGCGCGTCCGTCGAGTACGCCTGGGCGCACCCGGAGGCGAGCCGCGACTACGTCCTCGCGCACAGCCAGGAGCTGGCGCCCGAGGTGGTGGACGCGCACATCGCGCTGTACGTCAACGAGCTCACCCGCGACCTCGGCGACGAGGGGCGGCGCGCGGTGGACGAGCTGCTGCGGCGGGCCCGCGGCCTCTAGCCCTCGATGTCCTTGGCCACGGCGTGCACGACCTCGGAGATGGTCTTCGCCGTGCGCTTGTCGGGGTAACGGCCGCGGCGCAGGTCGGGCATGACCTTCGCCTCCAGCAGCTTGATCATGTCCTCGATGATCCCGTGCAGTTCCTCGGCGGGACGCCGCGCGGCGGCCGAGGCGGCGGCCGACAGCGACGGCGGCGCGTCGAGGACGCGCACCGACAGCGCCTGCTCGCCGCGCTTGCCCGCGGCGACGCCGAACTCCACGCGCGACCCGGGCACCAAGGCCGTCATGCCGTCGGGCAGCGCGGACGTGTGCACGAAGACGTCGCCGCCGTCGTCGCGGGAGAGGAAGCCGAAGCCCTTCTCGGTGTCGAACCACTTCACCTTGCCGGTGGGCACGGAAACCTCAACCTTGGCCGGACGCCGGAGCGTGTACGAGGGGGAACGGGCACCGCACAGGCTAACGGACGAAACCGCCCTGCCGGTACCGAGTTGTCGCCCGTACAGTGATTGCAGGGCTTGTGAGGTGGAGGGGACCCGTATGACCGAGACGCCGGTGGAGCCGCTGGTCCAGGCGCCGCCGCGGCCCCGGCGCGGCCTCGCGATCGGCGCAGGCGCGGCCGCGCTCGCCGTCGTCGCGGGCGCTGTCGTCTACGCCACCACCGCCCTGTCCGGCGGCGGCCGCCAGCCCGACGAGCTGGTGCCGAGGTCGGCGTTCGCGTACGTCAAGGTCGACCTCGACCCCGCCGCCGGGCAGAAGCTCGCGGCGCGGTCGTTCTTCGACAAGCTGCCGAAGGACGGCGACGCGCTCGAGGACCTGCTCACGTCGTTCCTGCCTGGCGACCTCGACTACGAGAAGGACGTCGAGCCGTGGTTCGACAAGCGGGCCGGCGTGGCGGCGTTCCCCGGCGCCGGCGACTCGGTCCGCGTCGTCGCGGTGCTGCGCAGCAAGGACGACGGCGACGCCCGGAAGTCGCTCGACCGTGTCGTCGCGGACGGCGATCTCGCGTACCGGATCGAGCGCGGCTACGCCGTCGTCGGCGAGCAGGCCGCCGTGGACGAGGCCGTCGCGCAGACGTCGGAGGAGTCCATCGCCGACAACGCGACGTACACCGGCGACGTCGCCCGCCTCTCCGGTGACCAGGTGGCGGTCGGGTGGGCGGACCTCGGGCGGGCGTACGACGTCGCGACCGACGCGTTCCCGCTCGCCGCGCTGCTCCCCGTCGGCGGCCCCGAGGGGCGCACCGTCGTGGGCGTGCACCTCACCGGCGACTACGCCGAGCTGCAGGGCCTGACCATCGGCGCTCAGGACGACGCCCCGGCCACCGTGGACCACGCCGTCATGACCGGGCTGCCCGCGAACACCGCGCTGGCGCTGTCGTTCGGCGACGGGGGAAAGACGCTCGACGGCGACGGCGCGGCGAGCCTGCAGGACCTCGTCGGCAAGTACCTCATCGGCAGCGGCCTGTCGGTCACCGGGGACCTGCTGCCGCTGCTCGGCAAGCAGACGGCGGTCGCCGTCGGGCCGTTCCGCGGCTTCTCGGGCTTGAAGGCGGGGATCGTGACGCAGGTCCGCGACGCCGAGAAGGCGCGCGCGACCGCGGACAAGGTGTCGGGCCTGGCGGGCTTCCTCGGGATGCCGATGAAGGCCGAGGTGTCGGGCGACACGTTCGTCCTCGCGACCCCCGAGGGCTACGCCACCGAGCTCACGAAGGGCGGCGGAGCCCTGGGCCGTTCCGAGAAGTTCCGGAAGGCCATGGGCGACCTGGAGGGCGCGTCCTTCGCGCTCTACGCCGACGTCAAGGAGGTCCAGCGCGCGGCGGCGTTCTTCCTGGGCCTCCCGAACACAGGCCTCACCTCGGTGGGCCTCGTGGGCGGGACGCGCGAGGGCGAGTCGTTCTATCGCCTGCGCCTCGTCGCCTGAGGGTTGCGCGCAGCGCCCCCGGGGCACGGCTTGGGGTGACCGTGTCCGCGACGCGAGGAGCACGTACCGATGAGCGAGCCCGACATCCGTTCCGACGCCCGCGCTGACGCCGAGCAGCAGATCGACGAGGAGGCCATGCAGGCCGCCGAGGGTCTGACCGTCTCCGAGGACGTCAAGGAGAACTACCAGGAGGCCACGGAACGCGGCGCCAACCAGCAGGGAGAGGGCCGCACCCCGTAGTCACGCGACAGGGGATTGGGGGCGGGATGGGGGCCGCCGTACCGGCGACTAAAGGAGCGCAGCGGGACTAGCCGGTGCGGTGGCCCCCGTCCCGCCCTTTACGCTGACGGAGTGGCTAGGCATGCGGAAGAACCCCGCGCTGGGGACAGACTCGTTCAAGTGGGCGCAGCCGTATTTCTCGTGGGGCTGCTCGCCATCGTCGTCATGTTCGTGCCGTTCGTGGTCGACCTGGTCACCGAAGGCGCGCGGTACGCGCAGGCCAACCACGAGTACGGCGTAGCCCTCAACCTCGCGACGTTCCTCACCTGCGTCGGCTTCGGGCTCGGCCTCGTCGGTCTCGTCCGCCAGGCGCGCGAGTCCAGAGCGAGAGCACGCGACATCGGCTGAGGTTACTGGTGAGTAGCGACGGCGGCCGAGCACGAACCGGTGAGCGGCGACGTCGCTACTCACCAGTAACCACGGGGCCTCGGCGGGGGTAGCGGGGGGCCGCGACTAAGGCAGGTCGGCGACATCGACGCCGCGCTCACCCAGCCACGCGCGCGCCTCCTCGATCCGCTCGCCCCGTACTTCGACGATCACCCACGCGAGGTGCTCCTCGACGTTGGCGCGGCGGATGTTGGTGTGCAGGCCGAACCGTTCGCCGAGCTCCCACAGGACGGGCTCGGAGACGAGGTCGTCGGGGTAGGTGAGGTGCCAGTGGGCGTTCACCGGTACGCCTCCGGGTCGGGCAGCAGGTCGTTCATGGACCCTGACCTGAACGCCTCGACCGTCACCTCGCCGAACCCCTCGACCGGCACGCCGCTGGCCGCGACCGCCGCGACGAGGTCACCGTCGACCTCGAGCCGCGCCGCATCGCCGAGATCACGGACGCGGAGGTCACGGACGTCGAACCCGTTGGCGCGGAGCCATTCCCGCGCGGCGGCCTCGGCGCGTTCGACGCGGGCGAGGCGGGCGGGGGTGACCTCGATGCCGTACGCCACCCGGCTGGCCAGGCAGGCCGCCGCGGGCTTGTCCCACGTGACGAGGCCCCACGCGCGGGAGGCGGCGCGGACCTCGGCCTTGGTGAGGCCGGCGTCGAGGAGGGGGGTGACGGCGGCGCGTTCGGCGGCGGCGCGGATGCCGGGGCGGAAGCCGGCGCGGGCGTCGTCGGCGTTGGTGCCGGTCGCGACGTACGCGATGCCGAGCGCGTCGGCGAGCGGCCGCAGGGTGTCGAGCAGCTCGGACTTGCAGAAGTAGCAGCGGTCGCCGGCGTTGGCGCGGTAGCCGTCGCGCTCGAACTCGTACGTCCGCGGTGTCTCGTGCCGCACGCCGAGGCCCGCCGCGAACTCCCTCGCGTCCGCCAGCTCCGACGCGGGCAGGCTGGGCGAGACGGCGGTGGCGGCGACGACGCCGTCGGGGCCGAGCGAGCGCACGGCGGCCGCGAGCAGGAACGCCGAGTCCGCTCCCCCGCTGAACGCCACCATGACGGTGCCGTACGAGCGCAGGGCCGCGTCGAGGTCGTCGAGCTTCACCCCGCCATCCTCCACCACGCGGCGAACTCGCCGAGGTGCGCGAGGACGACGTCGGCTCCGTACGCGCGCAGGTCCTCCGCCGAGCACGGGCCCGAGGCGACGGCCACGGACACCGCACCGGCCACGCGGGCGCCGTCGACGTCGGCGGTGTGGTCGCCGACGTACGCCGTCGCGCCGTGCTCCCGCAGGGTCTCGCCCTTGGCCGGCCCCCACCGCCAGCCGACGACGTCGTCCGCGGGAATGCCGACGGCGTCGAGTGAGGAGACGGCGAGGGCGTGCTGCTTGGCGGTGACGACGACCGCCCGCGCGCCGGACGCGCGGACCAGTGCCACGGCATCGACCGCGCCGGGCAGCGCGGTCGTGAGCGGGATGGCGTACGCCGGGTAGAGGGCGCGGTACAGGTCGGCCGCCGCAGGGACCTCGGCCGCGGGAAACCAGTGCGCGAGCTCGACCTCCAGCGGCGGGCCGAGGCGCGACGCGACGAGCTCGCCGTCGATGCGTACGCCGGTCTCCGCCGACACCGCGGCGAGCGTCGCGACGACGCCCGCCCGCGGGTCGATCAGCGTCATGTCGAGGTCGAAGCCGACCACGGCATGACGCGTCAGCGGTCGTCCTGCTTGAGCGCGGTGTCGACGCTGACGGCGGCCGCGACGACGAGCGTGCGCAGCGGCTCGTCGAGCTGGCGGTGGATGCGGACGACGTAGTTGTCGGCCGTCGTGAACATCGCCTTCGCCAGGCCCTCGAACGTCTTCTTGATGCGCGCCACCTCGGCGCCCTGGGCGTCGTTGATCGCGAAGTCCCAGGCGCGCCAGTTCTCCGCCTGGATGCCGCCGACGCGCTCGCCGGCGACCTCGAACGCGAACCGGATCTTGCCGATGGCGTTCTCCTGGCGGATCTGACCGATCTCGTTGCCGTTCGGGCCGCTGACGATGACCCGGCTCTTCATGAACTTCGCGGGCCGGTGCAGGCCCAGCACGACGCGGCCGTTCGCGTCGCGCACCTCGAGGCGGTGGCTGAGGAACTGGTCGTACTGCGTGAGGAGCCGGATGGCCTTGCGCATCGTGCCCTGGCCGACCTGGACGACGGAGCCGAGCTGCGTGCCGTGGGCGTCGTAGACGGCGTACTCGTTGGTCAGCTCGATGAGCTTGGCCTTCTGGTTCACGACGAGGACGGGCGTGTCGAAGATCGTCCCGCCGCCGCCCGGCACCGGCTCGGTGATGCCGGCCTGCTTCTGGACCTGCCGCTGCACCTTCTCCGGCTTGCTCACGGTGACCGGCGCGGCCATCGGCGCGAGCGGGCTGGTGCTCTGCTGGCCGGCCGTCGAGACGTGCTCGGTCCACTGCGCGCCGTCCCAGTAGCGCTGCTCGAACTGCGACGTCGGGTCGGGGTACCAGCCGGCGGGCGGCTGCGAAGGAGTCTCGGTCATGCCGCCCAGCCTAGGTCGTCGGCGGGCGGCCGCGCCGGGATTGGCGGACGACCATGTCGTGATCTTGACGACGTTCGTACGAGCCGAGCAGCACGAACGTCGTCAAGATCACGATTCTCGCGGAGCAGTCTTAGCGGGTGTCGCCGGGGAGTTTGTTGCAGACGAGCGCGGAGACGCGGAAGCCGAGGCCGATGTCCCAGCAGTCCTCGCGGGGGCCGGCGTCGGCGACGCCGCCGAGCAGCGGCAGGGCGAGGGCGGTGGCGAGCAGCAGGCGGGTACGCACGAGGGGCCTCCGGGTGGAGTGAGGGGGTTTGCCCTGACCCTACCCACCGCATCCCGCGCGGAACGCCGCCCGCGCCGCAGCGCGTGGCGGAGCGATCGGTCGTGATCTTGGCTACGTTCATGCTGCCCGGCCGTCACGAACGTAGCCAAGATCACGAAAATCGCCATCCGGCTCCCAACGTCGCGAGGGCGGCCCCGCAACGTTCGCGGGACCGCCCTCGGCGGGGGTGTTACGGGACTTAGAAGTCCATGTCGCCCATGCCGCCGCCCGGCGCACCGGCGCCGGCCTTGACCGGCTCCGGCTTGTCGGCGATGACGCACTCCGTGGTGAGGAAGAGCGCGGCGATCGACGCGGCGTTCTGCAGGGCAGAGCGCGTGACCTTGGCCGGGTCGATGATGCCGGCCTTGATCATGTCGACGTACTCGCCGGTGGCCGCGTCGAGGCCGAAGCCGACCTCGAGGTTGCGCACCTTCTCGGTCACGACGCCGCCCTCGAGGCCGGCGTTGATCGCGATCTGCTTGAGCGGGGCCTCCAGCGCGAGGCGGACGATGTTGGCGCCCGTCGCCTCGTCGCCCTCGAGGTCCAGCTTCTCGAACGCGGTGGTCGCCGCCTGCAGCAGCGCGACGCCACCACCCGCGACGATGCCCTCCTCGACGGCCGCCTTCGCGTTGCGCACGGCGTCCTCGATGCGGTGCTTGCGCTCCTTGAGCTCGACCTCGGTGGCCGCGCCGGCCTTGATGACGGCGACGCCGCCGGCCAGCTTGGCGAGGCGCTCCTGGAGCTTCTCGCGGTCGTAGTCCGAGTCGCTCTTCTCGATCTCGGCCTTGATCTGGTTGACGCGGCCCGCGATCTGGTCGGCGTCGCCCGAGCCCTCGACGATCGTCGTCTCGTCCTTGGTGATGACGACCTTGCGGGCGCGGCCGAGGAGCTCGAGGCCGGCGTTGTCCAGCTTGAGGCCGACCTCCTCGCTGATGACCTGGCCGCCGGTGAGGATGGCCATGTCCTGCAGCATCGCCTTGCGGCGGTCGCCGAAGCCGGGCGCCTTGACGGCGGCCGAGCGGAACGTGCCGCGGATCTTGTTGACGACGAGCGTGGCCAGGGCCTCGCCCTCGACGTCCTCGGCGAGGATGCACAGCGGCTTGCCGCTCTGCATGACCTTCTCGAGGACAGGGAGCAGGTCCTTGACGGCGCTGATCTTGCTGTTGACGAGCAGGATGTACGGGTCGTCGAGGACGGCCTCCATCCGCTCCGGGTCGGTGACGAAGTACGGCGAGATGTAGCCCTTGTCGAAGCGCATGCCCTCGGTGAGCTCGAGCTCGAGGCCGAAGGTGTTGCTCTCCTCGACGGTGATGACGCCTTCCTTGCCGACCTTGTCCATCGCCTCGGCGATGAGCTCGCCGATCGTGGTGTCGCCCGCGGAGATGCTCGCCGTGCTGGCGATCTGCTCCTTGGTCTCGACATCCTTGGCGACCGACGCGATCTGCTCGACGACGCGCTCGACGGCCGCCTCGATGCCCCGCTTGAGGCTCATCGGGTTGGCGCCGGCGGCGACGTTGCGCAGACCCTCGCGCACGAGCGCCTGGGCCAGCACGGTCGCCGTCGTCGTACCGTCGCCGGCGACGTCGTCGGTCTTCTTGGCGACCTCCTTGACGAGCTCCGCGCCGATCTTCTCGTACGGGTCCTCGAGCTCGATCTCCTTGGCGATGGAGACGCCGTCGTTGGTGATCGTGGGGGCGCCCCACTTCTTCTCGAGGACGACGTTGCGGCCCTTGGGGCCGAGCGTCACCTTGACGGCGTCAGCGAGCTGGTTCATGCCCCGCTCGAGGCCGCGGCGCGCCTCTTCGTCGAACGCGATGATCTTGGCCATGCTTCGGTGTCCTCCTGGACGCAGCAGTGTTGCGGCGGCCAGACCGGATCAGCGCCCGCGACGGACGGCCTCACGTTGTGAGCGAGACCTCGCCGATGGTCTGGCACTCACCGTTGTTGAGTGCTAAGACAGGTTTAGCACTCGACGCCCGAGAGTGCAAGGCGCGGACACCGCGAGGGGCGGCCCGGCCGGACCGCCCCTCGTCACGGAGTGCCTTACGCCGGCGGGAAGATCCGAGTCGGCGTCGTCATGCAGTCGTCGTTGGTCTGGTCCTCGAGGTACGCCAGGTACTCGAGCGGGCAGGCGAAGCGGTCGAGCTCGTTGAACACGCCGTCCCGCCACACCTCGATCGTCGGGCCACCAGGAGCCTGGCTCGTGTCGAGCCCGATCTTCTTCGCTACCGACGTGCCAAGGCGGAAGCAGAACGCCGGCGCCGTCGGCGACGTGCTGAACCTGAGCCCGACCGTCGCGTTGTCGATGATCACCTGCGGGCAGGAGCTCGGAGTGGTGTCGTCGACGGCCACCAGGGGGGTGCCGCCGGTGACCGGGCCGATGACGATCGCGCCGGCCGCGGTGTTGAGGAACGAGATGTTGAAGCAGATGACGCGGCGGTCGCCCTGCTGGTCCACGTAGATGAAGTTGTCCGGGTACCCGCCGAGGTTGGTCGGCTCGAGGAGCACCTGGGAGTCCGCCGGGTCGCACGACGCGGACGTCTCCGCCGCCGCCGTCCCGGCCGGCAGCAGGAGCGAGGTCAACGCGACGCCGGCAGCGATACCGCCGAACCGCGAGAGAGCTTTGCGCATAGGGAATCCCCTCCTGGGAAGTTGTTGCTCGGAGTTTTCGCACCCTAGTGACCGGCGCAAGGCCGTGACTACGCAGATTTACCGGCTTTGACGGAAGTCGCGCACATATGCCGTCGAATACACCAGACGGATGATATCTCACCCTCCTTTTCTGCCCATAACCCGTCAAAGCCTTGCGACGGTCAGACACGCGTGGGTACGTTCCCGCCGCTCACCCACCCAGCCTGGCGTCCCTACCGTCGGAGGCAGCACACCCAGCCATTGCTATCGACCGCATCGCGCGACCCATCCGTCCTGAATACGAATCACCGCGTCACCCCTTATTGGTGCCGCGATCTCGCCGTGCTCAATTCACAGAAATTCCGGAGGAGGAACCGGTGAAGTCCTTGGTGATCGCCGCGGTATTCGCGGCCGCCGCTCTCACGAACGTTGCCAGCGCAGATCCGCTGATCTGCAACGAGCCGTGGTACACCCCGCAGCCGCACCCCCCGCACCCCATGCCGTGCCACGCGCGGGAGTCGCAGGTGCACACCTCCAACGGCCACGGTCGCGGCCAGCCGCCGGGCCGGCCCGGCTCCGAGGCGGCCCCCAGCGCCACAGATGGCGGCTGCTCGTTGACCGCGGTCAGCGACACGAGCCTTGAGTCGCCGGCCGACTCGATGATCGGATTCCTCTACGGCGGAACCATCACGCAAACCGGCACCCTGACCTGCACGATCAAGCTCAACGTCTCGACGCACGGCGGCGCGTATGTCAACGGCGCGTCGCGATCCGGCACCGGCACCAACGGCACCACGGTGCTGTCCCCCGGGGTCGTGTCCTACATCGCGCCCCCGGGCGAGCCCGCCTACGTCTGTGATCAGTTCAACGACGGCACGACCACGTGGGTCCTCGACGCGCGCACCGACACGTGGGTCCCGGCTGGCACCGCCGGCGCCGAGTGCTACATCGTCCTCAACGCGGGCACTCACGACCCGATCCTCGACCCGATCTACGACCTGCTCGACACGATGGGTGCGCTCGTCAGCAGCGTCAGCAAGGACCTCCTCGACCCGGTCTTCTGCCCGGCCCTCTCGCTGCTGCAGGGTGACTACGCGGGCGTGGCGACGATCAACAGCCAGGGTGACGTTTTCCGCCTGGGCGAGCCGTTCTGGGACTGCCCGCCGTACGACCTGTCCTGACCACCAGCACAGCGCTGAGGGGCAGCCGGTCCGCCGGCTGCCCCTCACGCGTTCCTAGCCGACGGCGCGGAGGCCCTGGTTCTGGGCCGTGAGCCAGTCCAGAAGCACGGCGGCGGGCACAGGGCGGCTGTACAGGTAGCCCTGCAGCAGGTCGCAGCCGAGCGCGTTGAGGTCGGCGGCGGTCTGCTCGTCCTCCACGCCCTCCGCCACGACGGCCATGTCGAGCTCGGCGGCGAGGCGTACGACCGAACGCACGATGGCCGCGTCGCGCCCGTCGGTGCGCATCCGCTGCACGAACGACTTGTCCACCTTGACCTCGGACACGGGCAGCCGCGCGAGGTGCGACAGCGACGAGTAGCCGGTGCCGAAGTCGTCGACGGAGACGCGCACGCCGTTCTTGGAGAGCATCCCGAGCAGCTCGGACGCGCGGACGGGGTCGGAGACGATGGAGCTCTCGGTGAGCTCCAGGGTGAGGCGGCCCGGGGAGACGCCGTACGACGCCAGCGCCGCCGCCACGTCCTCGACGAGCTGGGGGTCGTGCAGGGAGCGGGCGGAGAGGTTGACGGAGACGGCGAGGCGGTGGCCGGCGGCGTCGAACGTCCGCAGGTCGCCGAGCGCCGTACGCAGCACCGCGTCGGTGAGCTGGCCGGCGAGGCCGGTGGACTCGGCGACGGGCACGAACTCGTCGGGCGAGAGCAGCCCCATGACGGGGTGCGACCAGCGGACGAGCGCCTCGACGGCAACGACGGCGCCGGAGGTCGCGACCTGCGGCTGATAGTGGACGACGAGGCTGCCGCGGCCGAGGTCGCCGGACAGCAGCGCGCGCAGGTCGGAGGCGAGGCCGAGCCGCTCGGGCCGGACCGAGTCGATGGCGTTGTCGAACGGCACCACGCCGCGGTTGGTGCGCTTGGCGGCGTACATCGCGACGTCGGCGCGCTGCAGCAGCAACGGCGCCGAGACGCCGTGCGGACCGACGAACGCGACGCCGACGGACGCGCACGTGCTGACGGTGACGGGGCCGAGGTCGACGGGGCGGGCGAGCTCCTCCTTGAGCATCCCGACGCGGTCGAGCAGCGCCTGCGGGTCGTCGCCGGGGAGGACGAGCGCGAACTCGTCGCCGCCGAGCCGGCACACCGCGGAGCCCGGCGGGGTCAGCCGCGACAGCCGCGTCGCGACGTGCTGCAGCAGGAGGTCGCCCACGTGGTGGCCGAGGGCGTCGTTGACCTGCTTGAAGTCGTCGAGGTCGAGCAGCGCGACGGCGCCCGCGCAGGTGCCGTGCTCGGCCGCGGCGGTGACGAGCGAGGCGACGGCCTCGGGCAGGACGGAGCGGTTACGCAGCCCGGTCAGCGCGTCGTGGTTGGCGTCGTGACGGAGGCGGTCGACGAGGCGCGCGTTGGAGATCGCGGCGGCGCCGTGGGTCGCCATGGTCTCGAGCAGCCGCAGGTCGTCGTCGCTGAAGCCGCGGACGCTCGACGCCGTACGGTCCGCGACGACGAGCACGCCGACGGGCGCGTCCTCACTGGGCAGCGGGGCGAGCAGCATCTCGCGGTGGCCGACGCGCGTGAGGTAGCGGCGGATCGCCTCGTCGCTGGAGCGGGAGCCGTTGAGGATCATGGGGGTCTGCTCGGCGAGCACCCGCGCGAGCGGCCAGTGGTCGTCGAGTGCCGCGGGGCGGGCCATGAGGCGGTCGCCGTCGATGCGCAGCAGCACCGGGCCGACCTCGCCGGGCCAGGTCGCGAGCAGCAGCTCGGCGGAGTCGGCGCCGAGACGGTCGGCGGCGAGCTTGAGCAGCGTGGGTACGGCGTCCTCGGAGTCCGCGCGCCGCGCCAGCGAGCGCGTGAACCCGAACAGCGACTCCAGCCCGCGGTGGCGCTCGCGGAGGGTGGCGTACGAGCGGTAGCCGACGACGAGCACGCCGCCGAGCGCGATGAGCAGCCAGCGCGCGGCGGGGCTGGCGTCGACGAGCAGGACGGCGATGACGCCGAGCGTCGAGTTGGCGGCGCCGACGAGCGCGCCGAGGACGAGCGCCTCACGCAGCGAGCTGACCGAGACGGAGCCGTCGTTGAGCGCGATGACCACGGTGACGAGCAGCGCGCCGACGAAGCCGGCGACGAGGACGCCGAGGTACGCCGCCGCCCACGCGCGCGGCTCGCGCAGCACGGTGCCGCTGGCGATCGACGTGAAGACGAGCGTGGCAACGGCCGTCTCGAGCGGGCCGAGGACGGCGTTGAAGACGGCGCGGCGCGGGCTGGTGCGGTACCGCCACGCGCACATCGGCACCCACGTCACGGCGCGCAGCAACGGCACCCACACCGGCGCGCCGCTGAACAGCGCCAGCACGACCGCGAGGTCGGTCAGCGTGACGGAGTGGGCGGAACGGCGTACCTCGACGTGCATCTGCACGCGGCTCGTGACGACGAACAGCAGCGCGAGGGACCACCACGGCAGCCGCAGCGCGCCGGTGACGCCCTCCTCCGCGACGAGGAACGACGTCACGGCGAAGAACGCAGCCACCATGATCGAGATGAGGGACGCGACGCGCAGGGTGGCGTGCCGGGCGGCGGCGTCCGCCGGCCCGGCCGCCACCGGCTCGGTGACGGCGGGGTTGGCGGTGCCTTCCGTCACTCCCATGACGAGCTCGACCAGGCGCTGCCCAGCCAGCTCGCCCCGGTCCACGACGCGCCGGACCAGGCCGCCCCGGACCAGGCCGCGCCGGACCAGGCGGAGCCCGACCACGCGGCGCCGGTCCACGACGCGCCGGACCAGGCGTGCCCGGCCCACGACTCGTCGCTCCAGGCGTTGCCCGACCACGCGTTGCCGGACCAGGCCGCGCCGGACCAGGCGTTGCCGGTCCAGTCGTCCGACGACCACGCGTTGCCGGACCACGCGGCGCCGTTCCACGTGCCGCCGGACCAGGCGTTGCCGCTGGACGTCGCGGCGGCCCACGCCGCGCTGTCGAACGCGTTGCCGAAGATGTCGATCTCGCCGGTGAGCTGCGAGGTGGAGTCGCCGACGTGGTACGAGCCGCGCGACGCCTCGAGCGAGCCCGTGCCGGTGCCGGCGCCCCACGTCTGCGCGGAGGCGTACTGCGACGGCGGCGCGGTGGCGACGGCCCTGCGGACGTTGACGACGCCCTGCCCGCGGCCGCGGACGCCCGCGCCGTCGAACGGCGTCGCGGTGTCCATGAGGTGCTTCTTGACCTGGTCGGGCGTGAGCGACGGGTAGCGCGAGAGGAGCAGCGCGGCCGAGCCGGAGACGACGGCCGCCGCCTGGGAGGTGCCGGTGCCCTTGAAGAAGCGCTCGCCGGAGCGCGCCGACGGGAACTGCTGGTCGATCGCGGAGCCGGGGTTGCGCAGACCGTGGACGGAGACGCCAGGAGCGACCACGTCGACGTAGCGCGTGCTGCTGCCGCGGCTGCTGAACGCCGGGACCGTGTCGTCCAGGACGTTCTTCGTGCCGTTCGAGTCGGAGGCGCCGACGGCGATGACGTACGGGTCCTGCGCCGGGTTGGCGAGGCTGCCTGTGTCGCGGCCGTTGTTGCCGCCGGCGACGACGACCGCGATGCCCTTGCGCCACGCGTTCTCGACGGCGAAGGACAGCGGGTCGATGCGGTACCACTGCGTCGAGTCGGTGCCGAACGACAGGTTCATGACGCGGATGTTGAGGCCGTTGTCGCGGCGGTGCTGCACGACCCAGTCGATGCCGGCGATGACCTGCGAGACGTCGGTGGCGCCGCTGTGGTCGGCGACCTTGACGCTGACGATCCGCGAGTCGGGCGCGATGCCCTTGTACGACGCCGTGTCGGCCGCGTACGCGGCGCCGGAGGCGACGGCGTCGCGGCCCGCGATGATCGAGGCCATGTGCGTGCCGTGGCCGAACGTGTCGAGGCGGGTCAGCGCCGGGCTCTGCGACTCGAACGACAGGTCGGGACCGTTGACGACGTTGCCGCTGGTGAGGCCCTGGACCGGCGAGATGCCGGAGTCGATGAGCGCGACGTCGACACCCTGGCCGGTCACGCCGGCCTCCCACGCGCGGTCGGCGTTGACGATGCGGGAGATCGCGGCGAGCGAGCCGGGGTTGCCGACGTCGAGGCCCGGCTCGGTGGACATGAGGCGCAGGCGGCTGTCGACGGTGACGGAACGCACGCCGGGCAGGCGGCGCAGGCTGGGGACGTACGACGCGGGGACGTCGGCGGCGAAGCCGTTGACGACCTTCAGCGGCTGGACGCGGGCGGCGCCGTGCGTGCGCAGGGCGCGGTTGACGCGCTCCGCGGCCTGCTCGTCGGTGGTCGCGACGACGACGCGGCTCACCTCGGCGTCGGCGTCGGCGCCCGCGGCTGCCGGTACGGCGCCCGCGAGCGCCGCCACCGTGAGTCCCGCCGCGACCGCCGCGGGCACGTGCTTGCGCAGCGCTGCCATCGGCCCCTCCCCAGGTCGGCCCCGTGTAAGAACGTTCAGTGACTGTATCGTTACTAACGGTGATGACACGAGGCCGTTGCGGCGTAACTTCGGCTACTCCGAACGCGCGAACGCCCGGGGCCAAAGGTCCCGGGCGAACGTGGACGGAACGGTCAGACGAGGCGCACGGCGTCGGCCTGCGGGCCCTTCTGGCCCTGCGTGACCTCGAACTCCACGCGCTGCCCCTCGTCGAGGCTGCGGTAGCCGTCGGCCTGGATCGCCGAGTAGTGGACGAAGACGTCCTGGCCGCCGTCCACGGCGATGAAGCCGTAGCCCTTCTCCGCGTTGAACCACTTCACCGTGCCCTGTGCCACTGCCACTTCTCCTTGCCGGAACGGGGTATCGGCGCGCCGCTCCGGCGCACCGGTGGCGACGACTGTAGCGACCCCGGACGGCTCCGTCAGCCCCCCGCGACGGCCGGCACGATCGACACCGTGACGCCCTCGGCGACCTCGGTGTCGAGGCCGGAGAGGAAGCGCACGTCGTCGTCGCCGACGTAGACGTTGACGAAGCGCCGCAGCGCGCCGCCCTCGTCCAGGACCCGCGCGCCGAGGCCGGGGTGAGCGGCGTCGAGCTCGGTGAGGACGACGGAGAGCGGGCCCGGCGCGACGGGCACCTCGGAGGCGCCGCCGGTGAGGTTGCGCAGCGGGGTGGGCACACGCACGTACGCGCTCATGACAGGCCTGCCTCTCGGAACGCCGCGAGCGAGGGCGGGATGGTGACGGTCGGGCCCACGTGCGGCGCGACGGCGTCGAGGGTCTTGAGGCCGTCGCCCGTGTTGAGGACGACGGTGGGTACGCCGGGGTCGAGGAGCCCGTCCGCGAGCAGCTTGCGCAGCGTGCCGATCGTCACGCCGCCCGCGGTCTCGCCGAAGATGCCCTCGGTCTCGGCCAGCAGCCGGATGCCGGCCACGACCTCCTCGTCGGACACGTCGGCGATCGCGCCGCCGGTGCGGCGGACGACGTCGAGCGCGTACGGCCCGTCGGCAGGGTTGCCGATGGCGAGCGACTTGGCGATGGTGCTCGGCTTCACGGGCTTCGGCACGTCCCAGCCGTGGGCGTACGCCGCGGACACCGGCGAGCACCCGGTCGGCTGCGCGCCGTAGATCCGGTAGTCCGACCCCTCCACGAGACCGAGCGAGACCAGCTCGCGGAACGCCTTGTCCACCTTGGTCAGCAGGCTCCCCGACGCGACGGGCGAGACGACCTGCGAGGGCAGCCGCCAGCCGAGCTGCTCGGCGATCTCGTACCCGATCGTCTTGGAGCCCTCCGCGTAGTACGGCCTGAGGTTGACGTTGACGAACGCCCACGGCAGGTCGTCGCCCACCTCCGAGCAGAGCCGGTTGACGTCGTCGTAGTTGCCCTCGACGGCGACGACGGTCTGCCCGTAGACGGCGGTCGTCACGGTCTTGCCGGCTTCGAGGTCGTCGGGGATGAACACCACCGCGCGCAGCCCGGCGCGCGCGGCGTGGGCGGCGACGGAGTTGGCGAGGTTGCCGGTCGAGGCGCAGGCGATGGTCGTGAAGCCGAGCTCGCGGGCCTTGCTCGCGGCGACGGAGACGACCCGGTCCTTGAACGAGTGGGTGGGGTTCGCGGAGTCGTCCTTGACCCAGAGCTCGCGCATGCCCAGCGCCTTGCCCAGGTTGTGCGCGCGGACGAGCGGCGTCCAGCCGGCGCCGAGGTCGACGCGGGTCAGCGGGTCGTGGCCGGCCGGCAGCAGGGCGGCGTACCGCCACATCGTGGTCGGCCCCGCCGAGAGCTGCTCACGGGTGATGGCGCCGAACTCGTACGCCACCTCCAGCGGGCCGAAGCACTGCTCGCAGACGTGCCGGGCGTCGGCCGGGTACTCGGCCGCGCACTCGCGGCAGCGCAGGCCGGTGACGTGGGTGGATCGATCCAGGGTCGCGGTCATCGCGAGAAGGAGCCTCTCGTCTCATCTTCCCCGCGCGGCGGTCGCGCGGGCCGGAGTTGGCACCTGTCGCGGGGGCGGTGCGGGTTGCGCACGCTTTCCGCGGTGGTTGCCGGGACGTCTTCGGGCCGTTCCCTCAGTCCCTCTTGATGAGTGGTGCTGTGGAGTTGTACGGCCGAGTCTCGCACACGTCACCGCGAGGGAAGCGCCCGGGTCGCGCGTAACACCAGATGGAGCGGACTCCGTCTCCCCTACGAGAGGAAGACCCGACATGAGATCGATCACTCCCTCGCGACGCGTCGTGACGCTGCTCGCGGCCTGCGTCATGACGATCGTCACCCCCCAGGCCGGCCGCGCCGGCGAGCAGCAGGAGGCCAGGTACCAAGGCACCGGCGCCCACGTGATCCGGGTCGCGGGCACCACGGTGCGCGACGACGGCTCGATGACGTGCAGCTACTCGACCGGCGCCGGCAACGGCGGGACGTGCCTGCGGTTCGACCCGGCCAACCCGTCGCCTGCCGTCCGCGTCGTGGACGCGGCCCTCGGCCCCGCTGTGCCGTTCCAGGTCTGCCTCGACAACAACGGCGACGGCTTCTGCACGTCGCCGGAGCGCGGCCCCTGCGGGGACGACATCTTCTTCAGCCACGCTGACGGCGGCGCGTTCTTCAACCCGCTGGCCGTCCCGGGCGGCTTCCGGCCAGGGTGCCCCGGCGGGCCGTACCCCGGCTACGTCGTGTTCATCTGCGAGGGCATCCACGTCGATACCGCCGGACCGCACTCGCACACGCCCACCACCGGCGTTGCCATGCTGGTCTCGGGAGGCTCCGGCACGGGCGACTTCTGCGGCGGGACCCAGGAGAACGTCTCGCGGAAGCAGTACACGATCACACCGTAGGGTCGGGCGCGTGACGGGCGAGGAGTGGCTGGCGCGCAGGACGTTCCACCACTCGGCGTTCCCGCTCGCCGCGCTGGTCGAGGCCAAGGGGAGCACGACGGTCTCCGTCGTGCTCCCCGCCTTGAACGAGGCACGGACGGTCGGCGCGATCGTCACGACGTTCCGCGCGCTGGTGGACGCCGGGCTCGTGGACGAGCTGGTCGTCATCGACCCAGGCTCGACCGACGGCACCGACGACGAGGCCCGCAAGGCGGGCGCGACCGTCGTCTACGAGGCCGACGTCCTCCCCGCGTACGACCGCGTCCCCGGCAAGGGCGAGGCGATGTGGAAGTCCCTCGCCGCGACGACCGGCGACCTCGTCGCGTGGGTCGACGCCGACGTCGAGGGCGCGGGCCCGGAGTTCGTCACGGGCATCCTCGGCCCGCTGCTCACCGACCCCGCGGTGCAGTACGTCAAGGGGTTCTACGAGCGCCCGCTCGCCGAGCGCGATCGCCTGAGACCCACCGGCGGCGGGCGCGTCACGGAGCTGGTCGCGCGGCCGCTGCTCAACATGTTCTGGCCGGACCTGGCGTACGTCGTCCAGCCGCTCGCCGGCGAGCAGGCGGGGCGGCGCGCGCACCTGGAGTCGCTGCCGTTCGCCGCCCACTACGGCGTCGAGATCGGGCTGCTGCTCGACACGTACGCCCGTCACGGCCTCGCCGGGCTCGCGCAGGTCGACCTCGACCGCCGCGTGCACCGCAACCAGTCGGTGCAGAAGCTGGGGCGGATGGCGTTCGTCATCCAGCACGCGATGCTGCGGCGCCTCGTGGCCGAGGGCAGGGCAACAGTCAGCGAAGACGCGGCGACCACCTTGCGGCAGTTCCGTACGGTGCGTCAGGACTACCGGGTCGTTTCCTACGACCTGCCCCTTTTGGACCGTCCACCGCTACGAAGCGTCAACCGCCCAATGTGACCATGGATAAGCACAGTGTGACGACCAATCATGGACAGCCGGGGACAGGAACACCGACCCGCGGGGGCGGAGCACTGATGACCAGACCGCGCGTCCTGCTCGTCGACGACGACGAGGACGTCAGGCACATGACCAGGGTGTCGCTCGGCTTCGAGGGCTTCGACGTCACCGAGGCACCCGACGGCAGCGCCGGGATCGAGGCCGTCCGCGCGAGCAAGCCGGACGCCGTGATCCTCGACGTCATGATGCCGGGGCTCGACGGCATCGAGGTCCTCCGCCAGCTGCGCGAGGACCCCGAGCTGGCCGACCTGCCGATCGTGCTGCTCACGGCCAAGGCCGGGATCAACGCCGAGCAGGAGGGCTGGGACGCCGGCGCCACGGCGTACCTGACGAAGCCGTTCACGGGGACGGCGCTCGCGGCGACGCTGCGCCGCCTGCTGGAGTCGGGCGGCACCGACGGAACCCGCGACACCGCGCTCGCGCGGCTCGACCTGGTGCAGCGGTTCAGCGCCGCGGCCGACCATATGTCCACTCCCCCTGGGTAGTCTCCGGGGCGTGCCAGCCGCCAAGGTCGTCGTCGCGTCCAACCGCGGGCCGGTGTCGTTCCGGGCCGCCGACGACGGCACGCTCACCGCGAGCCGCGGCGCCGGCGGGCTCGTCTCCGCGCTGCGTACGGTGCTCGCGTCCGGCGACGCCGTCTGGGTCTGCGCCGCGATCTCCGAGGCCGACCGCGCCGCCGCCTCGGCCGCGCCTGCCGGGCGCCTCGACGAGGCCGGCTACGACACCAACGGCGCGCGCGTCCGGATGCTCGCGATGGAGCCGCACACGTACGACCGCGCCTACAACGGCATCGCCAACGGCACCCTCTGGTTCACCTCCCACCACCTGTACGGCCTCGCGACGCAGCCGTCGTTCGACGCGGCGTGGCGGCGCGAGTGGGCGGCGTACGTCGAGGTCAACACGGCGTTCGCCGACGCGCTCGCCGAGGAGGCCGCGCCCGGCGCGTCGGTCGTCGTGCAGGACTACCACCTCTCGCTGGTGCCGCGGCTGCTCCGCGACCGCCGGCGCGACGTCCGCATCGCGCACTTCTCGCACACGCCGTGGGCGACGCCCGAGTACTTCGCGCTGCTCCCCGACGACGTCGCGGTCGCGCTGCTCGAGGGCATCCTCGGCGCGGACCACGCGGGGTTCCTGACCCACCGGTGGGCGGACGCGTTCATGGACTGCGCGCGGAAGATCCTCGGCGTGCCCGCGCGGCACGGCCTCGTCGGCCTCGACGACCACGACTGCAACGTCGGCGTGCACGCGCTCGGCATCGACGGCGACGAGCTGCGCGAGCGCGCGTCCCAGCCCGACGTGGCGGTGCGCCGTACGGCGCTGGAGACGTGGGCCGGCGACCGCCAGGTCGTCCTGCGCATCGACCGTACGGAGCTGTCCAAGAACATCGTCCGCGGCCTCGCCGCGTTCAGGGAGCTGCTGCGTACCAAGCCGGAGTGGCACGAGCGTGTGGTGCACCTGGCGTTCGCGTACCCGAGCCGCCACGACCTGCCGGAGTACCGCGAGTACACCGCCTCGGTGCAGCGCACGGCGCACGAGATCAACGAGGAGTTCGGGCGGCCAGGCTGGCAGCCCGTACGCCTCGAGGTCAGCGACGACTACCCGCGCTCGCTCGCGGCGTTGTCGCTCGCCGACGTGCTCGTCGTCAACCCCGTCCGCGACGGCATGAACCTCGTCGCCAAGGAGGGGCCCACCCTCTCGCGCGACGGCTGCGCGCTGGTGTTGTCGCGCGAGGCCGGCGCCGCGGCGGAGATGGCCGACTGGGCGCTGGTGGTCAACCCGTTCGACGTGTCGGGCACCGCGGCCGCGATCGACGAGGGGCTGCGGATGCCCGCCGCGGAACGCCGCTCGCGTTGCGACGCGCTCGCCAAGGCCGCGACCGCGCTGCCGCCGCAGGCGTGGCTCGACCGCCAGCTCGCGGCGCTCGACGCGCCCCCCGCGACGCCGTGAGCGGCCCCATCACGATGCGCGCGGCGGTGCACGCCGCGCCGCTCGACGCGCGCCGCGGCATCGTCCGCATCCACCCGCGCGTGCTGTCGATGCTCGGCATGCGGCCGTGGGAACCGTTGGAGCTGACGGGAAGACGCCGTACGGGCGCTATGGTCGCGATGGCCGGCGAGGAGGACAACCCGGGGCTTGTCTTCCTCGACGAGCTGGTGCTGGGCAACCTCGGCGTCCGGCCCGGAGACCAGGTGCTCGTCGCGCCCGCGCGCGTCGCGCCGGCGTCGGCGATCGTCCTGGGCGGGCTGCCGTCGCTGCCGTCGGGAGTCGACCCCGCGGCGTTGCGGATGGCGCTGCTCGGCAAGGTCGTGACGACCGGCGACGGCGTCAGCCTGCTGCCGCAGGACTTCGCGCGGCCCGACGACGGCGCGCAGGTGCAGGCGATGATCCGGACGTTCGGCGCGGCGTGGGGCGAGTCGTGGCAGCAGTTCGTCCTGCAGGTGCTCGCGGTCTCCCCCGGCGGGCTCGTCCGGGTCGGCATGCAGACGACGGTGCAGGTCGGCGGCGCCGCGACCGCGACGTCGTCCACGCCCGTCGCGCCGAAGGTGACCGTCGCCGACCTGCCGGCGCTGGACGAGCAGGCGGAGACGCTGCGGGAGTGGTTCGACCTCGCGTTCCACCGCGCGCACCTGCTCGAACGCCTCGGCGCGCGGCCCGAGGTCGGCGTGCTGCTCACCGGCCCCGCGGGCTCCGGCAAGGGGCCGCTGGTGGAGGCCGTGGCACACCAGGTCGGCGCGGCTCTCTTCAGGCTCTGGGCGCCGGCGCTGGCGCGGTCCGAGCCGAACGACGCCATGGCGACGTTGAAGAAGACCATCGCCGACGCCATCGCGCGCTCGCCCGCCGTGGTGCTCATCGAGGACGTCGAGGCGGTCGCGCCGCGCGAGGAGCCAGGCCCGCTGCTGTCGATCCTGCAGGAGCAGATCGAGGTCGCGATGAAGGACCCGAAGGTCGCCGTCGTCTGCACGACGTCGCGGCCCGAGGAGGTCTGCCCCGACATCCGGCGCCCAGGCCTCCTCGACCAGGAGCTCACCGTCTCCCTGCCGCAACGCCCTCTCCGCCAGCGGATCCTCGAGGTGTTCACCCGGCCGATGCCGCTCGACCCCGACGTGAGGCTCGACGAGATCGCGGCGCGGACGCCGGGGTTCGTCGCGGCGGACATCAAGGCGTTGTGCCGCGAGGCGTCGGTCCGCGCCGCGGCGCGCCTGGCGGCGACCGGCGAGAAGAACGTGTCGGTGACGTTCGCGGACTTCGAGGAGGCGCTGGAGGACGTCCACCCGAGCGCCGTCGAGCAGTCGTCGCTCGAGGTCGCCGACGTCTCCATGGCCGACGTCGGCGGCATGGAGGAGACCAAGCGGCAGCTCCTGGAGACGGTCGTGTGGCCGCTCGCGTACCCGGAGACGTTCGAACGCCTCGGCGTCGAGCCCGCGCGCGGCGTGCTGCTGTACGGGCCGCCCGGGTGCGGCAAGACGTTCCTCGTCAAGGCGCTGGCGAACGAGGCGCACGCGAACTTCTTCCCGATCCGCGGCGCCGAGCTGCTGTCGAAGTGGGTCGGCGAGTCCGAGCGCGGCGTACGCGAGCTGTTCCGGCGGGCGCGCGGGTCGGCGCCTGCGCTGGTGTTCTTCGACGAGATCGACGCGCTGGCGCCGCAGCGCGGCGGGCGCGACGACGCGCCGACCGACCGGGTCGTCGCGCAGCTGCTCACCGAGCTCGACGGCATCGAGGAGCGGCACGACGTGTTCGTCGTCGCCGCGACCAACAGGCCCGAGCTGGTCGATCCCGCGCTGCTGCGGCCCGGGCGCTTCGACCGGCTCGTGCACGTACCGCCGCCCGACGCGGGCAGCCGCGCCGACATCCTGCGCACGGCCACGAAGCGCATGCCGCTCGCCGACGACGTGTCGCTGGACGCGCTGGGGCGCGCCTGCGAGCGGTACTCCGCCGCCGACCTCGCGGCGCTCGCGCGCGAGGCCGCGATGGTCGCGATGCGCGAGTCGATGGCCGCGCCCGTCGTCACCAAGGCGCACTTCGCGGCGGCGCGCCGTACGGTCCGCCCGTCGATCGACCCGGTCGCCGCGGCGGCGGCCGAGGCATGGGCCTCGCGCTACCGCTGAGAGCGGGGCGGGCGGCGATCGCCACGCCTTTCGTGAGCGATGGAGACGGCCGACCGCGACCGGTCCCACCCGCTCCGCTCCGTGATCTTGGCGACGTTCGTGTCGCCCGGGCAGCACGAACGTCGCCAAGATCACGAAAAGCGCGAGGGTTACGTCTTCGTCGCGCGGAGGCAGACCTTGGTGTCGGTGTACGAGACGTCGTCGACGAGGTACGCCTCCTTCACGGCCGGTGGCGCGGAGGCGAAGAGCCCGCGGACCTCGTCGGCCCGCTCCCCCGTGCACCCCGCGCGGGCCAGCCAGGGCTCGATCTCGTGCCGCTTGCGGAACAGCTGCGTCTCCTCGACGCGCAGCCCCGCGCCGGACACGACGGCGCGCCAGCGGGAGGGCGGCCAGGAACGTTCGTGGGAGGGGTCGCGGCGGCGTTCGACGTCGTCCAGCCAGCGGGCGAGGTCCTCGTCCAGCGGCACCGTCGTGTCGACCAGCAGGAACGTCCCGCCCGGCGCGAGCACCCGCGCCACCTCGTCGACGAACGCCGCGATGTCCGCGAAGTGGTGCGGCGCGATCCGGCAGGCGGCGATACCGACGCTCGCGGTCGCGACAGGGAGGCGTTCGGCGGCGCCCTGCGCCCACATCACCGGGGCCTCCGTCGCGCCGCGCGCGGCGACCACCGACTCGTACGTCAGGTCGGTCGCGACGACCCGATGTCCGGCGGCCGCCAGCGCGCGGGTCGAGAAGCCGCCGCCGCACGCGACGTCCAGCGCGACGCCGGGCGCGAGGGATGCGGCGCGGGCGGAGAACCACGCCAGGTCGTCACCCCCGGCGTGGCTGGCGCTGGTCGTGTAGTTGGCGGCGACGGCGCCGTACTGCGCGCGGTTGCGGTCGTGGGCGTCGTTCATGCGTGCGCCGCGGCGGCGAGGTCCGCGAGGAACCGTACGCACGCCGCGGTGTCGGGCAGCACGACGTCGGCCATCTCCCGCACGCTGACCGCCTCGGGGTTGTCCACGAAGACTCCGACGCCGAGCCCGCCTCCGTCGCGGAACTCGGCGACGGCCTCGTACGCCGGCAGGTCCACGAGGTCGTCGCCCGCGAAGAGCACGGACTTGGGCGAACGCTCCGCGATGAGCGAGCGGATGGCGGTCTTCTTGTCGGCGGCGCCGGGGGCGCGCAGCTCGACGAGGAACCGGCCGTGGTTGACGTCGAGGCGGGTCTCGTCGGCGACGGCGAGCACGATGTCGCACGCCCGCGCGAGCATCCCCTCCGGGTCGTCCGACGCCCGGGTGTGCACCGCGACGGACAGGCCCTTCTCCTCGACGCGGACGCCGTGCTCGAACAGCGGCTGGAGGCGTTCGGTGAGCAGGTGCCTGGCGGCGGGCAGACCAGGGTGCTGCGGCGGCGCGACGAGGCCCTCGGCGGCGGTCCAGCGCTCCTCGCCGTAGTGGCCGAGGACGACGAGGTTGTCGACGGCGGCGGCGCCCGCGAGCGACACGACGACGGCGGCGGGGCGGCCGGTGACGATCGCGACGGTGTCGAACACCTGTGTGCACGCGGTCAGCGCGCCGAGCGCGCCCGGCGCGGGCACGGCGTCCTCGGGGCGGGTGGCGATCGGCGACAGCGTGCCGTCGTAGTCGAGCGTCAGCAGGGCGGTCGCGGGGTCGGCGACCATGGCCGCGAGCGCGGCCTCGCCGGACGCCGTACGGGATGCGGGGAGCACGGTCAGGAAGGGTAGTCGCGCGTGACGACGACGGTCAGGCCGCCCTCGCCGGGCAGGCCCGCGTAGCGCGGCGCCACGTCCTGGATCGCCGGGAACTGCCGCCGCAGCGTCACCGCGTCGGCCTCCTGGCCCGGCGAGAAGTAGACGGTCGTGCGCGGCAGCCTGCCGGAGAGGTTGCCGGTCGCGGCGATGCGCCAGCCGCCCGCGGCGAAGTCCCGCGCGGCCTTGGCGGCGAGGCCGGTGATGCGGGAGTTGTTGAGCACGGTGACCGCGGGACGTACGGCCGCCGTGGGGCTCGCCGTCGTCGGCGTCGGCGTCGCGCTCGGGGTCGGCTTGGGGGTCGGGGTGCGCGGCGGCTGCGGCGAGGGCGTCGCGGGGAGGGTGAACGTGTCGCCCGGCTCGCTGACGACGGCCGGCGAGTCGCGTTCGGCGGGGACGAGCCACTGGAGGGCGACGATGCCCCCGGAGACGAGGGCGACGGCGAGGACGCCGCCGAGCGCGTTGCGGAGCGCCGGGTGGAGAGCCGGCGTACGGACGCGGGTGCCCGTCAGCGCCTAGCCGTCGAGGCCGAGGCGGCGGGCGTGGCGGGTGCGCTGGCGGGTGGCGCGCAGGCGGCGCAGCCGCTTGACCAGCATCGGGTCGTGGACGAGGGCCTCGGGGCGGTCGATGAGCGCGTTGAGGACCTGGTAGTAGCGCGTCGCGGACATGTCGAACAGCTCGCGGATCGCCTGCTCCTTGGCGCCGGCGTACTTCCACCACTGGCGCTCGAACGCGAGGATCTTGCGGTCGCGCTCGGTCAGCTCGGTGGTCTCGTAGCTCGGGAGGGCGGGTACGGCGTCCACGCGTGCTCCTGTCGTGCCCGGCGGAATGACAACGGTGTCATTCTGGCACGCCGAGCACCCCGCGCCAAGGCCGCTCGCCGCCCGCGCGCAAGTTACCGGTGGGTACGGACGGCCAAAGTCACCGCCTGAGCACGCGCGTCAGCCCGTACTCACCGGTAACATCCGGGCCCGGCCCCTACGGGTAGAGGCCGCGGGTGCGGTGGGCCTCGGCGACGCGGCCGACGCCGATCATCTGCGCCGCCGTACGCAGCGACACCCCGCGCTCACGGGCCAGCCCGGACACGTCGGTGTACGCCCGGTCCATGAGCGCCTTGAGGCGGTCGTTGACCTCGTCCTCGCTCCAGAAGTACGCCTGCAGGTCCTGGACCCACTCGAAGTACGACACCGCGACGCCGCCGGAGTTGGCGAGCACGTCGGGGACGACGGTGACGCCACGGTCCTCGAGGATCGAGTCGGCGGCGGGAGTGGTGGGGCCGTTGGCGCCCTCGACGATGAACTTCGCGCGGACGCGGTCGGCGTTCTCCTCGGTGACGACGCCCTCGAGCGCGGCGGGGACGAGCACGTCGACGTCGAGCTCGACCAGCTCGTCGTTGGTGATGGTGTCGGTGCCGGGGTAGCCGACGACGGTGTCGGCGCCGGCGCGAAGATGGCGCATCAGCGCGATGGGGTTGAGGCCGCGCGGGTTGTAGATGCCACCCTTGACGTCGCTGACCGCGACGACCTTGCAGCCGGCGTCGTGGAGGTACTGCGCGGCCAGCCCGCCGACCTTGCCGAAGCCCTGCACCGCGACGGAGGCGCCGCGGTAGTCGACGCCCGCCTCGCGCAGCGCGGAGAACGTCGAGTACATGACGCCCCGGGACGTGGCACCGCCACGACCCTCGGAGCCGCCGATGGCGACGGGCTTGCCGGTGACGACGCCGGGCACCGAGTAGCCGGTCTGGACCGAGAACGTGTCCATCATCCAGGCCATCGTCTGCTCGTCGGTGCCCATGTCGGGCGCGGGGATGTCCCGCTCGGGGCCGATGATCGGGATGATCTCCGAGGCGTACCGCCGGGTGACCCGCTCGACCTCGTTGCGGGACAGCAGCTTGGGATCGACCGCGACGCCGCCCTTCGCCCCGCCGTACGGGATCCCGATGAGCGCGCACTTCCACGTCATCCACATCGCCAGCGCCTTGACCTCGTCGAGGTCGGTGCCCGGGTGGTAGCGCACGCCGCCCTTGGCGGGGCCGCGGGCGAGGTTGTGCTGGACGCGGTAGCCGGTGAGCACCTCGACGTGGCCGTCGTCGTAGCGCAGCGGCACCGACACGGTGAGCGCCCGCCGTGGCGTCCGCAGCAGCTGGTGGAGACCGTCGTCGAGACCCAGCTCGCGAACGGCGTTCTCCAGCTGGATCAGCGCCGACTCCCAAGCGGTCTGCCCGCTACCCACGTGGAACGCACCCTCCTCGGTGAACGCGTCGCACAAGAGTAGAGCCCTACCCCTCCCCGGGGCACAAAGCACGCTCAGATCACCGGTAGAATCCGCCTCCGGCGGGGCATACGACACGGCATGAACCCGCAGGAAACGCCGCTCGAGTCCGCAGGCGGCGAGAGCCCGGACCGTCCTCGAAGGTGAAACGTGAGTACCGCGCGTCCCGACGACGCCCCTGATCCCGTCGCCGCCGAGACCCCCGACGAGCTGGCCGCTCGGCGGGCGGAGCTGGTGGGCCTCCTCCAGACGGAGGAGTCGTACGAGGAGACGCTGCAGCGTCTCGCCGACCTCGCCTGCGCGACCATCCCCCGCTGCTCGGCCGGCAGCGTGACGCTCTGGGCCGAGGGGCAGCCGTACACCGTCGTCAGCACCGACGACCTGGCCCAGCAGCTCGACAACGCGCAGTACGAGACCCTCGAAGGCCCTTGCCTCGACGCGAGCCGCTACGGCGAGGTCTACGTCATCCCCGAGATGTCCGCCGACGCGCGGTGGCCGGTCTTCGCGGACGCCGCGACGCGCCAGGGCATCCGTTCGTCGCTGTCGCTGCCACTGTCCGTCAGCGGCCGGTCGATCGGCGCCCTGAACCTCTACTCCACCGACCACGACGGCTTCGACGGGGCGACCGACGTCGGCAGGCTCTTCGCGGGACAGGCCAGCGTCGCGATCACGAACGCCGAGGTCTACCGCGCCAGCCGTACGCTCGCCGAGCAGCTCCAGGACGCGATGGCCTCGCGCGCGGTCATCGAGCAGGCGAAGGGCGTGCTCATGGCCGAGCAGGGGTGCACGCCGGAGGAGGCGTTCGCGCTGCTGCGCGCCGCGTCGCAGCGCGAGAACGTCAAGCTGCGCGAGATCGCGGAGCGCATCGTGCACGGCCAGGCCGGACGCCGCCGGTGAGACGGCGCCCGGCGTGGCTCTCGCTAGCGCCCGATGACCTCGAGGGCTTCCTTGGCGTCGGTGAGGCAGTCGGTCGGCGAGATCGTGATGGTGCCGGGGTCGTTGACCGTCGTGTGGACCGGCTTGTAGATCTCGATGAGCGGCTCGGTCGAGCCGGGGGCCGAGACGCAGCCGGCCGAGGCGGCGGGCGCCGAGACGGCGAGCGCGGCGGCGGCGACGGCACCGGCGGCGAGCCGGAGGGAGAGCATGCGCACGAGGGTTGTCCTTCTGGTCGGCGGCGCCCCGGGGGCGCCGTTGCTGGGGATGACATGCCGAGAGGGGCGGACCGGGTCCGCCCCTCTCGGGTGATGCTTACGCGCCGACGAGGTCGACGACCGTCTTGTAGCAGTCCGCCGGGTCGACGTCGACGTCGCCGGGGGCGTAGACCGTGTTGGGCCCGTAGGGGCCCTGGACGGTGACGATCGGGTTGGTCGTGCCCGTGTAGGTCAGGCACTCGGCCGAGGCCGGGGTCGCGGTCAGCACGAACGCCCCGCCCATGAGAGCGGCGGCGGCGACGACCGTCGAGATCTTGCGCACTGGGATTCCTCCTTGTCGTGGCGCCCGGAGGTGGGCGACCGGACGGCACACGGGCGGAAGCGCCGTTGATTACCGGGCGACGGGAGGGCAGTCGGTGGGCGTGACGCTGACGGTGCCGGGGCCGCGCACCACGTACTGGATCGGCGGCACGTCCGGCCCGTCGATCACCGGTCCCGGGGTGTACGTCACGCACTCGGCGTGCGCGGGACCGGCGGCGTACGCGGCGAGCGCGAGCGCCGCGACGGCGAGCAACCGGGCGGCGTTCACGGGCAGTCCGTCGGCGTGACGGTGAGGGTGCCGGGGCCGTAGACGACGAGCACGGCGTTGTCGCCGATTCGCCGGTAGACGACGGGGCTGCCCGGCCGGTACGAGTAGCACGCGGCGTGCGCGGGGGCGGCGGTGGCGAGGCCGGCGGCGAGCAGCGCCGCCGCGGCGAGGACGGGACGGACGGACAAGGCGTTTCTCCTCGGGGTTTCGGCGGCGCCGGACATGGCACCGGTCGGCACACGGCGCCGGTGCCGTTGATTACAGATCGGGCGAAGCCGTGAACCCGGACCGCGCGAACGCCGACACTGCTGGTGTGCCCCGTCTCGCCGCCGTCGTCGCCTGCGCGCTCGCCGTCGCGCTGGCTCCCGCCGCCCCCGCGCTCGCCACAGCCGGTCCGGCGCTCGCCGTGGACGTCGCCGCCGGCCGCCACCCCATCAGCCCCGACGTCTACGGCATGAACTACGCGCCCGCATCCCTCCAGACCTCGCTGGGCCTCACGGCAGACCGCTGGGGCGGCAACGCGACGAGCCGCTACAACTGGACCAACAACACGCACAACACCGGGAGCGACTGGTACTTCGAGAACATCGTCCGCGACCCCGGCGACTCGCTCGACAGCAAGGTCGCGGGCGACCTCTCACGCGGCGTACGCCCCGTCGTCACCGTGCCGATGACCGGCTGGGTCGCCAAGGACTCGCCGGCCACGCACCCGTTCGCGTGCGGGTTCACGGTCTCGAAGTACGGCGCGCAGACCGGCACCGACTCGCAGTGGGACCCCGACTGCGGCAACGGGCTCGCCTCTCCCGGCGGCGCCGAGATCACCGGCAACGACCCGCTGGACACGTCGGTCGCGGCGGGGCCGGCGTTCGTGAAGACGATGGTCGAGCACCTCGTCGCGACGCACGGCCCGGCTGCCACGACGGGGGTGCGGACGTACGCGCTCGACAACGAGCCCGCGCTCTGGGACGACACGCACCGCGACGTGCACCCGGCCCCGGTGACGTACGACCAGCTCCGCGACCGCTCCGTCGCGACGGCCAAGGCGGTCAAGGCCGCCGACGCGGCCGCGGCGGTGAGCGGCCCCGGCGACTGGGGCTGGTGCGCGTACTTCTACTCCCCCGCCGACAGCGAGGGCTGCGGCAACGGCCCGGACCGTACGGCGCACGGCGGCGTGCCGATGGCCGAGTGGTACCTCGCGGAGATGAAGGCGGCGTCGGCCACGGCAGGCAAGCGGCTGCTCGACGTGTTCGACGAGCACTACTACCCGCAGGCCACCGGCGTCGCCCTGGCGAGCGCGGGGTCGGCGGAGACGCAGGCGCTGCGGCTGCGGTCGACGCGCAGCCTGTGGGACCCCACGTACACCGACGAGTCGTGGATCGGCGGCGCCGTCGGCGCCCCGCCGATCAGGCTCATCCCGTGGATGCGCGAGATCGTCGCTGCGCGCTACCCGGGCACGCGGACGATGGTCAGCGAGTACGACTTCGGCGGCCACGAGTCGATGAACGGCGCCCTCGCGCAGGCCGACGTCCTCGGCATATTCGGCCGAGAGCGCCTCGACGCCGCGATGCTCTGGGGCGGGCTCGACGACGAGGACCCGGGGGCGTACGCGTTCCGGATGTACCGCGAGTACGACGGCAGCGGCGGCCGCTTCGGCGACACGTCGGTCCGCGCGACGTCGGGTGACCAGGGCCGGCTCGCGGCGTACGCCGCGCAGCGCTCCTCCGACGGCGCCGTCACCGTCATGGTCGTCAACAAGACCGGCGAGGAGCTGTCGTCGCCTGTGGGGCTGTCGGGCGCGTCGTTCGGCGCGGGGGCGCGGGTGTGGCGGTACTCGGCGGCCGACCTCGGTGCGATCCAGCACCTCGCCGACGTGCCGGTCACCGGCGGCGCGGTGTCGGCGTCGTACCCCGCGAACAGCATCACGCTCCTCGTGATCCCGACGACGCCGGCGCCGGCCGCGGTCACGCTCGGGGTCTCGCCGAAGAGCGTCGTGTACGGCGCCACGGTCACCGTGACCGGCCGGCTCGTCTCCGGCGGGGCCGGTGTGCCGGGGCGGACGCTGACGCTGCAGGGCCAGCGCAACGGCACCACGACCTGGCCGGCGATCACGACCGCCGTCACCGGCGCGGACGGGCGGGTGCGGGTGACGTTCAAGCCCTCCGCCGCCGTGTCCGTGCGGTGGGTGTGGGCCGGCGACGCGTCGTACGCGCCCGCGACGCAGCCCGCGCAGACCGTCGTCGTCGCGGCGAAGGTGACCTCGACGCTGTCGACGGCGAGCATGCCGCTCGGGTCGACCGCGCGGATCTACGGCGCCGTCACGCCGGCGCACCCGGGGACGACGTACTGGCTGCAGCGCTGGTACACCGGCATCGGGTGGCGCAACGTCGTCCGCTCGGCGCTGTCGCCGACGAGCAGGTACTCGCGCTACGTCACGCCGGCCGCGCGGGGGACGTACCTGTACCGGATCCACTGGCGCGGCGCCCCAGACCACGCGCCCGGCACCGGCCGCACGCTGAAGCTCACCGTGACCTGACGGTCAGGGGCAGTCGGTAGGCGTCACGCTGAGCGTGCCCGGACCGTAGATCGCCACGACGTGCAGCGGCGTCGACGGCAGCGGCACCGGCGAGTCCGGGTAGTTCATCGTCGGGCCTGGCTCGTACGTGACGCACTCCGCGCCGGCGGGGACGGCACAGAGCGCGAGGCCGGCGGCGAGCAGGGCGAACGTCGGGCGAAGCGGGGACACGGGTCTCCTCGGAGGTCGCGGCGCTACGGGGCGCCTGACGCCACACGGCGAGAGGCCCGTTGATTACGCCTCCGGGTCGGGGAACTCCGCGGTCGGGCCGAGGCCGAGGCGGCGGCGTTCGCGCTGGAGGATGCGGCTCGCGTCGTCGTACGTCCTGTCGGCACGCTCCCCCGTCGCCACCGCGCCGGGGCTGCCGTCGGCGACGAGCCGCGCGGTCTCCGCGTACGCCGCCAGCGCCGCGTCGAAGAGCCGGTGCGCCTCCGCGAGCTGCGACGGCGGCTCCACGGCCGCGACCTTCGCGCGGACGTCCTCGAGCTCGCGCGCCCAGCCCTCGGCGTCGGCGACCGGGGTCGTGGCGCCGGCGGCGGGCTTGAGCCGCTCCTGCACGAGCCGGCCGCCCTCGGACAGCGGCGGGTGGACGGCGGCCTGGTACGCCACCAGCTCCTCCTGCGTGAGCGGGGAGCCCGAGGCGGTGGCGAGGCGTACCGCGAGCACCGCGCCGACGACCACGAGCAGCCCGGCGAGCGCCGCGACGCCCCGTCTAGACACCCGCGCGGGCCCGGCGCCGCCCGGCGTCGGGCGCGGAGTCGCCGAGGTACGACGCCGCCAGCGCCGGGTCGGCGAGCAGCTCGGCGCTCGGGCCGCTGCGGACCACCTCGCCCTTGGCGAGGACGTACGCGCGGTGGCTGTTGCCCAGCGCGAGGTGCACGAACTGCTCGACGATGACGAGGCTCATGCCGCGGTCGTTGGCCTGCCGCAGGATGTCGAACAGCTGCGTCACGACCATCGGCGCCAGCCCGAGCGACAGCTCGTCGACGAGCAGCAGCCGCGGCTCGCACATGAGCGCCCGCGCGACGCCGAGCATCTGCGCCTCGCCGCCGGACAGCGTGGCCGCGCGCTGCTTGGCCCGCTCGCGCAGCCGCGGGAAGTACCCGAACACCTGCTCGACGCGCTGGTCGCGCAGCGCGGTGTCGGCGCGGCCGGTCCAGAAGCCGAGGTGGAGGTTCTCGAGAACGGTCAGCTCGCGGAACAGCTCACGCCCCTCCGGCAGGTGCGCGAGGCCGAGCGTGATGACGTCGTACGCCGCCTTGCCCGCGATGGGCACGCCGCCGAACTCGATCGACCCCGACCGCGGCGCGAGCAGGCCCGAGACCGACTTGAGGAGGGTGGACTTGCCGGCGCCGTTGGCGCCGATGACCGCGACGATCTCGCCGGGCTCGACGGAGAGCGTGACGTTGCGCAGGGCGACGACGGGGCCGTACGAGACGGTGAGGTCGCGGACGTCGAGGAGGGCCATCAGACGCTCACCAGCTCGGAGGTCGCGGTGCCGGTCTCGGCCTCGGCGCCGGTCGGCTCGCCGAGGTACGCCGCCGTGACCACGGGGTCGTTGCGGACCTCGTCGGGCGTGCCGGCGGCGACGATCTTGCCGTAGACGAGGACGTACATGTAGTCGCTGACCTCGGTGACCATGCGGACGTCGTGCTCGATGAGCAGCAGCGTGAGACCGAGGCGGTCGCGCAGGCCGTAGAGCAGGTCGGACAGGCGGTCGGTCTCCGCGTTGTCGAGCCCGGACGCCGGCTCGTCGAGCATGACGACGGGCGAGCCGGTGACGACGGTGCGCGCGATCTCGACCTGCCGCAGCACCCCGAACGGCAGCCCGGCCACGGTGCGGTCCGCGACGGCCTCGAGGCCCATGGCGGCGACCACGCGGCGTACGACGTCCTCCGCCGCCGCCTCGTGCCGCAGCCCGCGGCGGGTCAGCGCCACGTGCGAGAAGAGGCCGGAGTCGTTGTTGGCGTGGGTGGCGACGAGGAGGTTCTCGTAGACGGTGAGCTGCGGGAAGAGCTGGATCGCCTGGAACGTCCGCCCCAGCCCGCGCCGCGCGCGGACGTGCACGTCGAGGTCGGTGACGTCGTCGCCGAACAGGTGCACGGTGCCGCTGGTCGGGCGCACCAGCCCCGAGACGGCGTTGAACAACGTGGTCTTGCCGGCGCCGTTGGGGCCGATGAGGCCGACGATCTGCCCCTCGTGGAGCTTCAGGCTGGCGTTGTCGACGGCGACGAGGCCGTCGAACTCCACCCGGATGTCCCGCGCCTCCAGCACAGGCACGCCCATCGGGACGATGCCCGGGGGTACGCCCGCGTCGTCGCCGAGGCGAGCCAGGTCGACGCCGAGCGACTCGGTGGTCACGACCGGCGCCGGCGCGGCAGCCGCCACGGGGGCGGTCGCCTTCGCCGTCAACGGCAGCAGCAGCGGCTCGGCCAGCCGCGCCCTGCGGGGCGCCTCCCCCGCAGACGGCACCCGCGCCCGCCCCTCTGCGGACGCGGGTGCCGTCCTACGCGCCGCGAGCCCCTCACCCGCTCGCGCGCGAGCCCGGGCGAGCTGCTCGCCCACGGTCCGCAGCCGCTCCGTTCGCAGGAGACGACGTACGGTCGCGGGGAGCTGCGCCAGCCCACCCGGGTAGACCAGGAGCACGACGGCCAGCAGGCCGGCGGAGGTCACTTCGAGGTAACCGGACAGCGCGCTGACCCGGTAGAACAGCTCGTTCAGGCCGGCGAAGAGGATCGCCGAGGCGACCAGCCCCTCGAGGCTCTGCAACCCGCCGACGACGGCGATCGCGAGGAACAGCAGCGACATGCTGATCGCGAAGTCCGTGCTGACGATGCTGCTCTTGCTGACGAGCTGGAGGTTGCCGGCGAGCCCGGCGATGCCGCCGGCGAGGGCGAACGCCAGCAGCTTGTAGCGGCGGACGTCGATGCCCAGTGACGCCGCCGCCGTCTCGGAGCCGCGGATCGCGAAGAACGCGCGGCCGGTCTTGGAGTCGCGCAGGTTGGCCAGCGCGAACAGCACCGTCGCGGCCACGGCCAGCGCGACGTAGTAGAACGTCCGCCGGTCGGAGAGGTCGAAGAACGGGAAGACGTCGGGCCGCCCGATCGGCTTCGCCTCGACGATCGAGACGCCGCCGGAGCCCGCGAACCACGGCGCGACGAAGAGGTACGAGTCGGCCATGTACGCGAAGATCAGCGTCGCCACCGCGAGGTACAGGCCGCGGACGCGCAGCGCGACGACGCCGAGCGCCGCGGCCGCGAGCGCCGCGATGACGGCGCCGGCGATCAGGTTGGCGGGGAACGGCAGGCCGAGCTCGTTGATGACGAGCGCGGAGCCGTAGCCGCCGATGCCGACGAACGCCGCCTGCGCCAGCGAGATCTGCCCGACCCAGCCGGTGAGGAGCACGATCGACGCCGCGGCGATGACGTACAGCGACGCCTGCACCGCGTCGCCGAGCAGCGTGAACGGGTTGCCGACGAACGGCCACACGAGCAGCGCGACGAGCACCGTGTAGTTGCGGACGCGGTGCCGCGAGGCGCGCGGCTGGGTGGAGACGTCGTAGCGCTTGCGGCCGCTGCCGCCCTCGGTCGAGCCCGCCGACTCGGCGCGGACGTCGGTGGCGCTGTAGCGGCCGCCGCGGGTGTACATGACGACCAGCGCGACGATCGTGAGGATCAGCTGCGACATGCCGAGCTGGCTGGTGAGCCGCCGCGTGGACTCGATGAGGCCGAACGCGGGGACGAGACCGGTCAGCCCGCCGACGAGCACCGCGCCGGCCATGGCGCCGCCGAGGCTGCCGAGGCCGCCCATGAGCGCCGCGACGAACGCGGGGAGCATCTGCAGCGACAGGGAGTACGGCGAGAGGCTGGTGACGCCGCCGAGCAGGATGCCCGCGAACCCGGCGAGGCCGCCGCCGATGAGCCACGCGACGAGCGCGGCGCGGTCGGGGTTGACGCCGACGAGCGCGGCGGCGGTGCGGTTGTCGGCGGCGCCGCGCAGCGCGAGGCCGAGGTTGGTGAAGCGGAACAGCGCGACGAAGCCCAGCGCCACGAGCGCCGCCGTGAGGAACAGCCCGATGTTGCCCCACTGCAGCACGCTGCCCTGCAGCTTGACGCCGCCCGCGGGGAACAGCCGCGGGCCGGTCAGCGGCGTGGTGCCGTAGACCTTCGCGACGACCGACACGACGAGGCCGAACACCGCGACGGTGCCGACCGTCTGCGCGGTCGGGCCCTGGCGGCGCAGCGGGCGGACGAAGAAGCGCTCGGTCGCGGCGCCGAGCAGCGCGCCCGACGCGATGCCGAGCAGCAGCGCCATGCCGACCGGGATGCCGGCCTCCGACATCGAGTAGACGAGGTACGCCGGCGCCATCGCCATCGCGCCGTGCGCAAGGTTGAGGACCTTGGACGCGCGGAAGATGACGACGATGCCGAGCGCGAGCATCGCGTACGCCCCCATGAGCGGGAGCGTCAGCAGCAGGTAGACGAGGACGTCCAACATGGCGCCGGGTCACCGCTCCATGTCGAGGCCGAGGTACGGGTCGCGGATCCAGCCGGTCACGCTGCGGAAGCCGTTGAACCCGCCCTTGTACTGGATCGCGAACGCCCGCATGGACGCGTTGGCGAGGTGGTTGCCCGGCCGCCAGCGCAGCGGCGTGGTCAGCCCGATGTCGAGGTCCATCCCGTCGAGCGTCGCCTTGAGCCGGTCGCGGGTGAGGTTGGGGCCCACGCGCTTCAGCGCGTCGACGAGCAGCTGCATGCCGGCGTAGCCGCCCTCGAGGAACTGGTTGGTCACGTCGACGTCGGGGCTCTCGCCGCGCACCGTCGAGACGTACTTCTTCACGGCGGGCATCGCGGCGAACTGCTCGATCGGCGGGTAGTAGCCGGTCCATACCATCGCGTCGTCGCAGATGGAGCCGCAGCGGCTGGCGAAGTCGCGGTTGAACAGCGTCTGCGCCATGCCCTTCGTGACCTCGATCTGCGTGCCGTTGCGTAAGAAGTTGACGGCCTCGTTGGGCTCGAGCAGCAGCGCGACGAAGTCGCACTTGTCGCTGCCGGCGCCGCCGAAGCAGGCGTCGTTCCACGCCTTGTTCTCGGTGTCGTACGACGTCTGGCCGGCGGTGATCGCGCAGAACCGCGCGCTGCACCCGCCGCCGGTCTTGGGGTTGAAGTAGCCGGGGATGTCCTTGCCCGTGCAGCGCTTGACGGCGGCGTTGAACGCGAACGCGCCCTCGACGCCGAAGTGGTACTTGTTGTCGAAGACGATGCTGAAGTTCTTCTTGTTCAGGCGCTTGCACGCGTCGTGCGCCATGACGTGCATCGACGACACGGTCGACGCGGCGATCGGCCAGACCCACGGGTCGAGGTACTGGTCGTTGAGCATGCCGTCGCTGCCGACGACCGGCGTGCGCGTCTTGCCGAAGTAGCCGCCGATGCTCGCGACGCGGACGCCCTCGGACGACGGGTTGACCGCGAGCGCGAAGACGTTGTCGCTCTGCACGAGGTTCTGGATGAACTGGAAGCCGCGGTTGGCGTCCCAGCCGTCGTCGACGAGCTTCAGCTCGAGCATGCGGCCGCAGATGCCGCCCGACCGGTTGACGTCGTTCTTGACGGCGTTGAGCGCGACGCGGACGGGGCCGAGGAACGACGCGCCGATGCCGGACTGCACGACGGTGGCGCCGAGCTTGATCGACGTGGCGGAGACGCCGCGGTCGGTCTTGCCGCCGTTGTTGGAGGAGTTGCAGGTGCCGTTGGCGACCTCGGGGGCGACCCCGGGGCCGCTGACGGCACCGCTCACCGTCTTGCCGCCGGCGACGGTCTTGGCGCCGTTCTTGCCGGTGGTGGTGGTCGTGGTGCCGTCGGTGCGCGACATCTCCTGCTGCGTCGTGCCGGCGACGGACGTACCGGGGCCGACGGCCTCGGTCACGGTGCCGCCGCCCTGCTGCAACGCCACGACGGAGAGCGCGATCACCCCCGCCGCGACGACGCCGAGGGTCGTCAGCGACCCGTCGACCGAGGGACCGAAGCGGCTCACGAGGACTCCTCCAGGGAACGGCGCAGGAACGGCAGGTCGAGCAGCAGGCGGCGGCGGGCCGCGAGGTACGTGGGCAGCGCGAGCAGCGCCCAGAGCGCAGCCACGCCCGCGAGCTGGCCGGGCGAGCGCATGACCACCTTCAGCCCGTCGCGGAGCCGCTGGACGAGGTCGCCGGGCGTCTGCGGCGCAGCGACGAGCGGGCGCTCACCGCCGTCGTCCGTGCGGGTGACGGTCGTGCCGCCGTCGCCGGTCACCGGCCCCGTGGGATCGCCGGGCAGCGTCGGTAGAGGAGTCGGCGGGGCGGTCCCCCGGGGCGGCGGAGGCGGCTCGCTGCCGACCTCGTAGATGCGGTACCGCTCCTGCGCGGAGACCGAGGCCAGCCCGACGATCATCCGCGACGACGCGGTGCCGTCGAGGTACACCGTGACCTCCATCGCCGGCGCGACCGTCATGTCGTCCGGCACGTCGTCGAACGTCACCCGCTCGACGTGGCGGTACCTGTTGTCGGTGACGCGCGCCGCGCTGCCGTCGGGGGCGGCGTACGCGTCGGGCTTGGGGAAGTCCACGACGACGCGGCCGCCGAACGCCTGGTCGACCGCCTGCTTCACGAGGGGCAGCGGGCAGTCGGTGTCGCAGACCTTGACGCCGTTGACGACGAGGCCGGTGACCGAGCGCTCGTACGACGTCGTGGCCGTCCCCGGCCTCCCGTGCGCGCGGACCGTGGCCTTGGCGACGACCCGCCCGATCTGCACGGCGCCGGCCAGGTCGATGCCCTCGGCCTCCGCGCGGACGGTCGACACGAGCGTGCCGTCGGCGTCGCGCGCAGCGTCCACGGAGGAGTCGGCGACCTTGACGGTGACGCCCGCGGGGACCGCCTCGGGATGGCCGGTGACCGAGGCGAGGACGCGGGCGGGCTGGGCGATCGCGCGGCCTCCGGCGCGCGCCTTCGCCGTGTCGCAGTGGACCGCCGCGTCGTGGCCGGTGACCTCGCCGCCGCTGAAGCCGAAGTCGGCGCAGACGACGGGCGCGGCGAGCTGCGCACCGTTGGCGTCGGCCGAGCTGGCGTTGTCGTAACGGCTCGTCACGACCTCGGCGCTGGCCTCGTCGCGGGTGAGCCGCACGCCACGCGCGGCGCCGTACTGCATCCACCGCGTGCCAGGCCTGGTGAGGATGCCGCGCGAGTCGAAGTGGGTGGCGTTGAACAGCAGGTTGTTGGGCCCGCCGACCATGCGGAACTCCGCGCCGAGCGCGGCGCCGTCGGCCGACCACGAGGCCTCGTAGAGGCCGGGCTGCTCGGCCACGTCGAGGCTCGACAGGTCGACCCGGTCGTCGTCGCCCTGGGTGGGTGTGCCGTCCCGGAACACGACGACGTACGGGTCGACGCCATTGACGACGTCGTCGGCAGTGACGACGAATACCCGCCGCGTCTTCGGGTCGACGTCGATGCCGCGCTGCAGGATGCCCAGGTCGGTCGTGAAGTCTTCGTAGATCGAGCCTTGCGGCACCGGCGTCACGGCCGCGTCGTAGATCCCGAGGCCACTGCCGTTGACGTAGTAGCCACGGCCGGTCCGCGGGTTGAACCCGCTCGCCGCGATGCCGTCGCTGAGGCCGACGTTGCCGACGTAGTACCCGTGGACGGCATCGAAGACCTTGACCGTCGTGGTCACGGCGGAACCCGCACTGAGGACGAACCTGCCGACGGTCGGCAGCGCGAACGAGTCGCCCTGACCGAAGTCGCCGGAGGTGGGGCGGATCCGCAGCGCCGTGGGGGCGCCGGTCGCCGCGGCGGCGAGGTCGAGCTCGGCAACGCCGCTGACGTCGCCGACGTTCGGCCCCAGCGGCGTGACGAGTCCTCGGTTGCTCAGGCAGCCGAAGTACACGCGACGCCCGTCGGGCGACGGCAGGATCGCCGCTGCGAACGTCGTCGTGATGACCTGACCGCAGGCGGCCGGGACGCGCAGGGGTTGCACGGTGTCGGATGCGACGACGCCGCGGGCCAGGTCGGTGAGCCGCCACGTGTCCAGCAGGACGCCGCCCACCCCCGCGCCGGCCGTCTTCACCACGGTGCCCGCGCCGGGCGCGCCCAGCACGAGCAGCCGGTCACGCGCGGCGTCCACGGTCATGCCGAGCACGTTGTACCCGCCGGGGAACCGGGTGGCCGGTTGTCCCAAGAGCGTCATGCGGCGCCCGCGGGTGCCGTAGACGTGGACGGCCGGTGACTGCGTCGGCCCCGCCTCGGGCGCGAGGAACGCCGTCGCGTGTCTCTCGTCGACGGCAATCGGTGTCGACGCCTTGATCTGCGGCACTCCGGGAACTGTGACCGGCTGCGTGCTCGGACGGAGGTCGTCGAGGTCCCAGCCGCGGACGGTCAGGCCGTCCGCGGTCGAGAAGAACGTGTACGCCGTGCGGTTGCGCAGGTCGAGTCCGAGACGAGAGTTCTGGGCGTTCGTCGCGCCCGGCAGCGCACGCCAGCGGCGCTCGAGGAACAGCTCGTCGTCCGCCCGCGCGCCGGCGGCGGTCGCCACCACGGCCAGGGCCGGTACGACCATGGCTAGGGCTGCGACCGCGCGCGCTGCCTTACGGGGTGCGGGCCGGGGTGGACCGCTCACTTGCCGACCTTCACGCACGACAGGGACCCCACGGTGAACGCCGCGGTGCTCGTCGTGGAGTCGGTCGAGCCGCCGAGCGGCGCGAAGGAGCTGCCCGCGTTGAGCGACGGGTCGAGGCCGACGACGACATTGGTGGCCAGGTAGAAGCCGCGGAGGACGGAGCCCTTCTTGATCTTCGCGTTCGGGATGTCAGCGAGGGCGACGTGAATGCGGATCTGGTCCTTCGCGTAGTCGAACACACCCTTCTTCGTGCTGAACTGCTCACCACCCAGGGGCGACAGGTACGCGCTCATCCCCACGCTCTGCGTGCCGTTCGTGAACGAGATGTTCCACGTACGGCCGGTCGGAGCGAGCGTGTCGTCCTTGGTGAGGTCCTTCACACGGATGACCGCGGTGAGCATGCTGCTGCTCACGGCGAGGTCCGCCGACAGGATGTCCAGGCTCGGGTCGTACGTCGTTCCTGCCGCCGCGGCGCCGCCGAGGCCGGCATCGCCCGCGGTGTCCTTGATGAGGTTGCAGATCACGGGCTTCTTCGCGGCGTACGCGGGCGTCGCCGACGCGACGAGCGAAAGCGCGGCCACGGCGACGAGGCGGGAACGGGTCATCAGATGCTCCTTGGCTGGGTCGGGCGCCGGGAGGGGCCGGCAGAAACAAACGGCGCAGCCGCCGACCGGACGGTGCCGGTCGACGACTGCGCCACGACGCGGCCATGGCCGCGCGGAGCTACGGCATGAGAGCGGGACAGACCACGGCGAACGTGGAGGTCGGGGCGGCGGAGGTGATCACGACCCCGCACACCACCGTGACGTCGACCGGGGCGGAGTTGTTCACGCGAACGGAACCGCTGAGCGTGATGAAGCCGGTCGTTCGCGTGTAGTGCACCGTGCCCGTGACCTCGCCGACGAACGTCGCCGAGCCCTCGTCGCTGAGGATCGACGCGCAGGTCTGGCTGGTGCCCGTCACCGTGAACGAGTACGGGCCAGGGCCGAACCGGGTGCCGAGGTTCGCCGCCGTGAGCGGGATGGTGAACGTGGCGCCGTTGACGCAGGCAGTCGGCTCGACGGGGATACCCGGCGTGATCGAGCCGATGCCGACGACGACAGCCGCGTCCGCCGCCGACGCCGGGGCCTGCAGAGAGGGCACCGCGGAGACCGCGAGCGCGGCGACGGCGGTGAGCGTACGGATGAGTCGGGTCTTCATGTAGGGGATTCCTCCGGGTGGAGACTGGTGCGGTGCGCGCAGGCGCCGCTTCTCCGTCGCGCCCGATCCGCACCGCAGGGACGACGCAGGCTGGCATCTGGCACCAGGAGGGGCCTAGCCCCGATGAGGCATTCCTGGACGACCGTGCGGGTCGAACCGGAATGACCGATCGGGTGACATGAGCGCCGGTCCATGTCAGGTACGACGCGTCGCTCCGCGAACCTGCCGACCGGATTCCCTCCGGCCGG
The DNA here is from genome assembly GCA_035556555.1 of Frankiaceae bacterium. Classification (GTDB taxonomy): domain Bacteria; phylum Actinomycetota; class Actinomycetes; order BP-191; family BP-191; genus BP-191. The sequence goes on along the minus strand of DATMES010000002.1, from coordinate 90,938 downwards.
CAGGTCGTGGACGCGCTGTTCAGCCGAGCACTGCGGTGCAGTGCAGGCCGTACGAGACGACCGGGTCGGCCGAGGTCGGCGCGAAGACGCACTGCGCCGCGAGGATGGTCGCCGAGTCGCCGCCGACCGTGACCGTGCCGCTGATCGACACGGCGCTGCCCTGGCGGTTGTAGTTGACGGTCCCGGACACACCACCGGTCAGCGTCCCGGTGCCCGAGCCGAGCGCGAGGCTCTCGCAGACACCCGCGCCGCTCCCGCCGGAGAACGAGAACGAGTAGGTGTTCGTGTGGTCGCCGACCGCGACCGCTGCCAGCGCCGTGAACTTGACGACCTGATTGGGGGTGCAGCCCTCCTGCGGCAGCCCGGGCGAGATCGTCCCGGTGCCGACCACCTGGGCGACGTCGACGGCAGCCGCGGGGGTCGTGAAGACGAGCGGAGTGAGCAGTGCCGCCGCGGCGGCGAGAACGCGGATGGAGCGCATGAATGGTTCCCCTGTTCGGTGTAGGGCGTGCGAGCGGGGTGGCGATCGCGGCCGATGTCCCCCTTTCGACGAGCCGCGACGGCAGGGTTCGGACGGGGCAGGCTGGCACACCGGGCAGACCGCCGGGTAGCGCCGGACGGGCGTCCGCGGCGTTCCGGACGGGCACGTCGCGGCGGTCCGAAAGGCCGACACGGGACGCCGTCGGCGTCGGGTGCACCGGGGCAGCGACGGCACTCACAGGGCGCCGTTCCGCACGGCGATGGCGACGGCCTCGGCGCGCGTCCTCGCGCCGAGCTTGGTGAGCAGCCGCGACACCCGCGCCTTGACGGTCGACGGCGCGGCGTGGATCGCGGAGCCGATCTCGGCGTTGGACAGCCCGTCGGCGACGAGGCGCAGCACCTCGCGGTCCGACGGCGACAGCGCGCCGATGCCGGTGGTGCGCGGACCTTGGAGGAGGTCGCGCGCGACACGCGGGTCGACGAAGAACTGCCCGCTCGCCGCCGCGCGCACCGCCGCGACGAGGGAGTCCATGGAGATGTCCTTGATGAGGTAGCCCGCGGCACCGGCGGACAGCGCGCGCTTGGCGTTGGCGACGTCGTCGGCGGCGGACAGCACGACGCAGCGGACGGTCGGGCGCGCGTCGGCGAGGCGGCGGCACAGGTCGATGCCGCTCTCCCCGGGCAGGCAGACGTCGACGATGCAGACGTCGACCTCGACGGCCTCGTCGGACAAGGTGGCGTACGCCGTCTCGGCCGACGCCGCCGTACCCACGACCTCGACCCCGGCGAGCGGCTCCATGGCGCCGGCCAGCGCGGCCAGGACGATCGGGTGGTCGTCGACGAGGAAGACCCGCAGCGTTGCGCTCATCGCGTCGGCACCCACGCGTGCAGGCAGACGCCGTGCGGGCGGAAGTTGGAGACGTCGAGCCCGCCGCCGATCTCCTCCATCCGCCGCTGCATGGTCCGCAGGCCGAAGTGCAGGCCGCGCTGCTCGTCGGAGCGCGCCGACATGCCGGTGCCGTCGTCGCGGACGATGAGCGAGGTGCGTTCGGGCGAGAACGAGATCGTCAGCGTCGCGGTCGACGCGCGCGAGTGGCGTACGACGTTGGCCAGCGCCTCGTGCGCGACACGGAACAGCGCCTCCTCGCAGCCGTGGTTGAGGCGTACGGGCGCGCCGACGACCCGCAGCTGCAGGCCGATGTCGGTCGTGTCGGAGATCTTGCGGACGAGCATGCGCAGCGACGGCACCAGGCCGCGCTTGGCGTGCTCGAGGAACGACAGCGCGTGGATCGCCAGCCGGAGGTCGGCGTTGGCGCGCGACACCGCGGAGACGGTCGAATGCAGCCGCGCCGCGACGCCCTTGTCGGTGACCGTGGCGGCGATGGCGTCGAGCTCGACGCGCAGCGCGAACAGCTGCTGGCCGAGGGTGTCGTGCAGGTCGCGGCCGACCCGCTCGCGTTCCTCGGCGACCGCGAGGCCGCGCTCGTTCTCCGCCATCCGCTTGCGCAGCAGCACCCGCGCGACGACGCCGGCGATGCCGGACGCGACGGCGAGGACGAGGTGCTCGGCGTCGGGCTCGGCGGGGGTGCCGGGGCGTACCCGCAGCACGCCGAGGACCTGGTCCTCGACGACCATGGGCACGACGAGCAGGTCGTTGACGACGACCGGACGCAGCTCGGGCTCGCGCCGCCAGCGGCGGATGAGCGCGGCGAGCTGGCGGTTGGGCGTCGGCGTCGCGAACGCCCGCGCGGCGGCGGTGTCGGCGAGGAACGCGTCGATGAGCTCCGCGCCGGACGTCGCGCGCACGACCGGCGCGAGCCGCTGGAGCAGCTGCTCCATGTCGGAGTCGAGGAGGGCGTCCTCGGCGAGCGCGTAGACGGCCTCGAGGAACTCGATCCGCCGGTCGAGACGCGCCGTCTCGACCGCGCGCTCGTACGCCTGCCAGGTCTGCGCCGCGAGCGCCCGCGCGACGTCGAGGTCGCCAGGGTGCGGGGCGGACAGGGGGTCGCGGCCGACGAGCAGGTACGCCGCCGGCGACTCGGCCATCGGGACGCGCTGCGCGCCGGGAACCGCGGCGTCGCCGGGCGCGTGCCGGCCCGGCTCGGGCTGGCGGGGACCGCGGCTGGCAAGGGTGTCGATCGTGCCGTCGTCGGCGACGACGTTGACCGAGCACGACGTCGCGCCGAGGACCGCGACGACGGCGTCCATGCCGGTCTGCAGGACCTCGTGGCGGGTCCGCGCGGCGGCGAGGTCACGGCCGGCCGCGCAGACGACGTCGAGCAGCGCCTGGCGCCGCCCCGCCGCCTCGACGACGTCGTCCACGCCGAGCAGGTAGCGGATCGGGCTGGCCATCGCCTCGAGGAGGCGTACCTCGGCCTCGGTGAACTCGTGGTGCACGCCGGAGTAGTCGACGACGAGCGCGCCGCGGACCTCGCCCTCCACGACGAGCGGCGCAATCGCGGCGGAGCGAATGTCGAACGCGTTCCGCCACCCCGCGGGCACGATGGCTGACGATTCCACGTCATTGATGACAATTGGTCGGGAGCCCGTGAGGATCGTTCTATCCAGCGGAACGGTGTCGAGGCGTAACGGCGGCATCGCCCGGAAACGGCTCCACAGCAGCTGGTCGTCCTTGCGTGCCACCGAGACCGTGGGCACGAGGCGACCGCGCGGGTCGGTCAGCAGGATGCTCGCGTGGTCGGCGCCGAGCGCCTGGCGGCTGAGCCTGGCGGCGTCGATGAGCAGGTCGTTCGTGTCTGGACCAGGGCGTACGGGGGTCGCCGCGGACGCGAGCGACCTCGCCCGCTGCTCGGGCGCCGACTGGCTCTCGTCGCGCGGCCGGGTCCCGGCCGTCGACAGCACGCTGCTCATGGGTGTCTCCCCGTACTTCGATGAGCAGTACGCGCGAATCCGCGACCTGTTACAGGAAACTTCCGTCGTTGGCGCGAATCCCCCAGTACCACGACTTGCGCGGTATGGATGCGGCCGGGGACGCTCTGGTGTCCCCCCGCGAATTACCTGATCGGAGCTTCGAGCATGACCGTCACCCCGCTGCCCCGTCCCGACGGGCCGCCCGGCTTCGACGAGTTCTTCCAGGAGTACTTCGTCCGCGTGCTCGCGCTGATCAGGAAGCACTTCCCCGCGTGCGACGCGGAGGAGATCGCGCAGGAGACGATGGCGCGCTGCTACACCAACTACGACGCCTTCGACCCGCACCGCGACCCGTGGCCGTGGGTCAACACCACCGCCCGCAACGCCGCCATCGACTCCCTGCGCCGCAACCGCCGCCTCGTCTCCACCGACGAGCTGCCGGAGGCCGTCGGGGGCGTCGAGGACGTGACGTACGACGCCGTCCTCGTCCTCGAGCGCCGGCACTCGCTGCGGACGGCCATGAAGCGCCTCCGCGCCGCCGACAGGCAGCTGCTCGTCGACCACGAGCTCGAGGGCATGGCGTACACCGAGATGGCCGCCCTCCGCGACGTCACGCCCAACGCGCTACGCCAGCAGCTCCACCGCGCCCGCGGCCGGCTCGCCGCCGAGCTGCAGCGCGTCGGCGCCACCCTCGGCATCGTGCCCGTCGCGCTGCACGCGCGGTTCGACCGGCTGACCCGGCGCCTCCACGACCTCTCGGCGGCGGCGGGTCCGGCCGGCGCCACGGCGTTCGGCGTCATGGCCGTGGCCGGCGCCGCGACCGTGGCGACGGTGCTCGGCGGCCCCGCAGCCCCGGCCACGGCCGCCGCTCTCGCGCCGCCGCGCGGCGAGGTCGTCCAGGCCGTGGACCGCGCGACCCGCCCTGTCGGGGCCGTCGCCGCCGCCCGTCCGGCCGCCGCCCCCGTCCGTGCCGCTACCGCGACGACGCCGGTGACGCACCGCCCGGGCACCGACGGCCCGCGCGGCCCCGAGCTGCCCGTGGTGCGTATCAGCTCGGACGGCGACCCGGTGAACGACCCGGACAAGCCGAGCCGCCGTGAGGTCACGGTGCCGACGCCCCTGGGCGATCTGACTGTGGGTGAGTACTGGGAGTCGACCCCGTTCACGTGCACGCTCGGACTCAGGGACTGTCCGACGGAGGAGTGAACTCCACCCGCACTTCGATCCACGGCAGGAAGCGGACGTACCGCTCCTGGTAGGTGAGGGACAGCGGCACCTCCACGCACGGCGGCATGAGGACATGCGCCCCGGTCGCGAAGTCCGTGACGGTGACCCGCACGCACAGCTCGTCCGCTCGTGCCGTACCCGGCGCCGCCAGGGCGGCGGCCACCGCCAATCCTGCTGCCACTCTGCGCACCACGGGCTCCCCGGTCGTCTCGGCTCGTCACCAAGCCATACGGCAGGAACGCGCCGCTTGTTACGCGTCGAGGCCAGCGAGTTCGCGGGTTCGCGCAGATGTCACTTCGAGGTGACAGAAACACCTCGCCCGGCCGGCGAGCCGAGGAACGGCTCGCGCGACCGGGCGAGGGACGAGCGGTGGAGCGTTACGCCGTGCGCTGGCGTCGCAGGACGTACGCCGCGGCGCCCGCCATGAGCAGACCGGCGATCGGCAGCACCGGCGAGACACCGGTGGCCGGCATCCGCGGCTTCGCGTCCGGCTTGGCGACGACCGGGGGCTTCTTGTCCGGCGTCGGCTTCTTCGGCGGGATGACTTCCTTGACACCAGGGGTCACCGACGAGAAGACCTGCAGCTCCGCCGCGCGAACGCGGTGGCGCTGCGTGTTGTTCGCCTGCGGCGGCGCGTCCGGGTCAGGGATCGACACGTCGGTGCTGACGAGCGTCGCCGCGGTGAAGCCGGTGACGCAGTCCGGCGACGAGAACGCCTCGCCGACGGGGTTCTGCTCGCCGCTGTAGACCGGGTTGCCGGTGCACTGGTTGGTGAGCACCCGCAGGCGGATGTGCGACGCGTTCGTGTCGGGGATGTCGAACGTCTTCATCCGGAGGTTCTCCGACGTCGGCCGCGGCCGGCCGGTCGGGAACGCGTCCTCCGGGCTGGTGTAGACGAGGGTGTAGCTGTCCTCCTCCTCGCAGTCGGCGCCGGTGGCGGCGTCGCAGGTGAGGATCTCGAACGACCGCAGCGACGCGAAGCGGTTCTGGCCCTTCGTGTCGTACGGGTCGTTGGACTGCTGGGGCCGGTTGATGGCGCTGACCTGGATCTCCTTCACCAGGTGCGTGCCACCGGTCAGGTCGACCGTGACCTGCTTGCCCTCGATGACCTCGTCGGTGCTGGCGCCGAGGAAGGCCCAGTTGGTCTCCTCGGTGTCGTCGATGAGCGCGAAGTGGTTGCCGCCGTCACCGGTGGCCTCCGCGCCGTTGGTCTCCGACGCGAGGTTCTTCCGCATCGGGACGTCGACGAGGTACGACTGTCCGGCCTCGAACGTCTTCTCGAACTGGTACTGGCCGTAGCCGTCGGCGCGGGCGGTGAACAGGTACTTGCCCGGCACGAACTGCACGATCTTGCTGGCGCCGCCGCTGGAGGACGTGGCCGCCTCCTGGGTGCGGGCGGTGTACGGGCCGACGAACACGAACGCGTCCTTCGGCACCCCGCCGCCGTCGACGGCGACGGTGCGGAAGCGCACCTGGGCCTCGTTGTTCTCCTTCGGGGTGGACCAGTCGGGCGTGCCGCCCTCGTCGGAGAGGTCACCGAGGCCGCGCTTCGCGTACGCGGCCCAGATCTCCTTCTGGTTGGCGCCCTTGTAGCGGGCCACGTCGGCCGCGAGCTGCGCCTCGGCCGCCGCGGGCATGCCGGCCGCCGCGTCCTGGATGAGGAAGCCGTCGAACATCAGCTGGATCCAGCGGCGGTTGCCCGGGCAGAGCTTGGAGTCGACCTCGCCGTTCGCGCAGGCGAACTGCAGGTCCTTGTTGGTCGACGGGAACATCGCGTCGTACTTCTCGATGAGGGCCTTGCGGACCTCGAAGTTCGCGGCGCTCCAGATCTCGCTGTCCGAGTGCGGGCCGGTCTGGCCGTTGCCGTCGTAGAACAGCTGCGAGTAGTTGAGCGGGCTGTCGTTCATCCCGTAGTTGCGGATGCCCTCGTTCTTGTTGCCGGTGGCGTACGGGCCGACGGCGTACGGGTTCTCGTCGGCGACCGGCGCGAAGCCGAAGCCGTTGACGTACTCCATCGCCGCGAGGTCGGACCACGCCTCGCCCATCTTCGGGCCCTCCGAGCCGCCGATGCCGGCGTCCGGGCCGCCGATCATGCGGTTGCTGATCGCGTGGGTGTACTCGTGGCCGACGACGCCCATGTCGTACGCGCCGTCGACGCACGGCGAGTAGAACGACGCCTGCAGCGGGTGCCAGAGGTACTGGTTGGTGACGCCCGGCGCGCCGTCCTGCAGCGAGATCTGGTTGGCGTTGTCACGGCCGGTGAACAGCACCGAGCCCGCGACGGCGCCGGCCTGGGCCTGGCCCTTCTCCGGGTCCCCGTCCTTGGGCTCCTGCGAGGTCTCCTGGTCTTCGCCGAGGTTCTTCTGCTGCATGTTCCACGTCGACTCGGTGAACCCGAGGTAGTACGACCAGTCGTGCATGCGCCCGTAGTTGGTGAACAGGTTGATGATCGCGGCGTCGATGTCGTTCTGGGCGGTCGACGCGTAGTTGCCCGACAGGTTGCAGTTGCTGGTGTGCCACTGGTCGGTGAACGGGTAGACGTACTCCCTGGTCCCCGACGCGGCGTAGCGCGGCAGGTCCGGCGTGAGGTGGCTGAAGTACGACGCCGTGGTGTCGGCGTCGTTGCCCTTGCTCAGGAACATGATGGTCGCGAGGTTGGCGTCGGCCGGAATCTCGTCGTACGCGAACTTCAGCTGCGGCTTGGCACGGTGGCCGGTGGCGCCGCCGATGACCATGTCACAGCCCGTCGCGGCGACGGACCAGCACCACATCTGCCGGTCGTCCGGCGAGGCGACGCCCGGGGTCGCGAACTGCGGCGTGTTGGGGAAGACCTTCCACTTCGGGTCGGGGACCTGCGTCTTGGGGCCGACCGAGGGCACGGACATCGACGCGGGGACGCCGCCGCCGGCGTAGAACACGGCGTTGGCGCGGTGGATCACCTTGTTGGTCTGCGCGTCGACGAACGTGATGTACGCGAGCGGCTCGTGCTGGCCGGTGGCGACGCGGTCGTTGTCGACCGTGTTGACCTCCCACGCCAGGCGGACGCCGTCCTTCGGGGTCGGGATCGCGCGGAGACGGCCGATCTGCGGGTCCTTGACGTTCGGGACCTGCAGGCGGGTCCACTCGCCGTGCAGGAGGCCGTCGAGCACCTTCACCTGCGATGCGGGGACGTGCCAGCCGACGGAGGCGGCGGCGGTGCGCCACGCCTCGACGACGTCGATCTTCCGGGTGTTCGTGATCTTCGTGTCGCGGGTCACGCCCGACGCGACGTAGACGACGCGGTTGTCGGGGTCGAGCGTGAGGTTGATCATGCCCTCCTGCGCGGCCTCGATCCCGCCGAACAGCTGCCGGAACAGCAGCACGTGCGGCACCGTGGAGTCCTTCGCCAGGGGCTCGAGCCCGGCCATGATGCGGCGGTTGTCCGGCGACTCGTACAGGCGGTTGTTGGCCACCAGCTGGAGGTGCGCGGGCTCCGTCAGCTCGGGCGTGAGGCCGAACAGCGCGGCGTTGTCGCGGATCCAGGCGCGGCCGACGGTCGCGGCGTCGCCCTTCATCGGGCCCGAGAGGTAGAGGTCGTGGCGGTTGAAGAGCGACCGCGGCGAGCCGAACTGGCTCCAGGTCGCCTTGGCGCCGAGCTTCTTCACGATCGCGAGCTGCGTCGCGGTCGGCTTGACGGACCCGACGCGGTTGTCGAGGGTGCCGGGCGCGTCGCTGTCCTCCCCCTGGAAGCCGGGACGCAGGACGTCCGTGGCGATCTTGCTGACTCGCGGGGCGCCGGCGGCGTTGCCGCCGGTCGGAGCGAGGAGCGTCGCCGCGCAGAGCGGCAGCGCTAGCCAGAGCAGTCGGCTACGACGCACAGAAGTACTCCAAGGTGAGGCTGGTGGTGGCCTTCTCGTACTTCCATGCCCCCGCCCCGGTTCCTGCCGCCTTTACCGGGTTGTGTCGAGTTGTCCGAAGTTGAGCGGAGGTGGCTCAGCCGAAGCGGCCGGTGATGTAGTCCTCCGTACGCCGCTCCGCCGGGTTGGTGAAGATGCGCGACGTCACGTCGTACTCCACGAGCCGGCCGATGCGGCCGCCGTTCTCCAGCGCCTCGGCGGTGAAGAACGCCGTGCGGTCCGACACGCGGGCCGCCTGCTGCATGTTGTGCGTGACGATGATGATCGAGAACTCGCGCTTGAGGTCCTGCATGAGGTCCTCGATGCGGCTCGTGGCGATCGGGTCGAGCGAGGCGCAGGGCTCGTCCATGAGGATCACGTCGGGCGAGACGGCGATGCAGCGGGCGATGCACAGGCGCTGCTGCTGCCCGCCGGACAGCGCGAACGCGCTCTCCTTGAGCTTGTCCTTGACCTCGTCCCAGAGCGCGGCCTTGGTCAGCGCCTCCTCGACGATCTCGTCGAGGCCCTTCTTGACGCCCTTGACCCGCGGCCCGAACGCGATGTTGTCGTAGATCGACTTCGGGAACGGGTTCGGCTTCTGGAACACCATGCCGATCCGCCGGCGGAGCTCGATGACGTCCACGGCCGGGTCGTAGATGTCCTGGTCGTGGTACTTGACCGTCCCCGTGACCTCGGCGCCGAGCACGAGGTCGTTCATCCGGTTGAGGCAGCGCAGCACGGTGCTCTTGCCGCAGCCGGAGGGCCCGATGAGCGCGGTGATCTCGCGGAAGCCGAAGTCGAGGTGGACGTTCTCGATCGCCGGCCGCCCGAAGTACGACACGGCGAGGTCGTCGAGCGTGATGACGGCGTCGAGCACGCTCGCCGGGGCGGCGGTCGTGGTGACGTGGGGCACCTGCGCGGTCATGCGGCTCCCGCTGTCGGTCCTGGTCAGGGTCACCGTCACCACCGCTTCTGGTTACGGCTACGCAGCACGATAGCCACCGAGTTCATGATCAGCAGCAGGGCGAGGAGCACGATGATCGCCGCGGCCGCCAGGGTCCGGAACGCGTCCTGCGGCCGCGTCACCCAGTTGTAGATCTGCAACGGCAGCACGGTGAACGCGCTGTTGACCCCGTCGGGGTTGAACGTGATGTACGTGATGCCGCTCACGAGCAGCAGCGGAGCCGCCTCGCCGATGGCCCGCGACAGCGCCAGGATCGTGCCCGTGGCGATGCCGGGGAGCGCGCTGGGGAGCACCTGCTTCCAGATCGTCTGCCACTGCGTCGCGCCGAGCGCGAGCGCGCCCTGGCGGATGCTGTTGGGTACGGCGCGCAGCGCCTCCCGCGACGCGAGGATGACGACGGGCAGCACGAGCAGCGTCAGCGCCAGCGAGCCGGCGAGCACGCTCGGTCCGAGGCCGATCCCGCGCACGAGGAACCCGAGCGCGAGGATGCCGTAGATGATCGACGGCACCGCGGCGAGGTTCTGGATGTTGACCGAGAGCGCGCGGTTGTACCAGCGGCGCTCGTCGGCGTACTCCTCGAGGTAGATCGCCGTCGCGATGCCGATCGGCACCGTGAACAGCGCCGTCAGGGAGATCACCCAGATCGTGCCCATGATCGCCGACTGGGCGCCGGCCCTGCGTGGGGAGGCGGAGGGGAAGCGTTCGAACAGCTTGGCGTCGAGCGCCGGGAGGCCGGTCGACACGACGTCGTACAGCAGCGTCCCGAGCGCCACCATGCCGAACACGAGGCAGGCGAACAGCACGCCGCGGAACGCCGTGCCCTGGACCGCCCGCGACCTCGGCGCCGGAGGGATGACGCTCATTGGGGGCCCCCGCGGCGGCGCGAGCGCAGCGAGCGGCGTCGTGGGGTACTCATTCGTAGACCTCGCGGAAGCGACGGACCAGGCGGATCGAGATGACGTTCATGAGCAGCGTCGAGACGAACAGCAGCGAGCCGACGGCGAAGATCGTGTTGTAGCCGGTGGTGCCGACCTGGTTGTCGCCCGAGGCGGCCTGCGCGATGAACGACGTCAGCGTCTGCATGCCCTCGGTCGGATCCGCCGTGAGGCGCGCGGTGGAGCCCGCCGCGACGACGACGATCATGGTCTCGCCGAGCGCGCGCGAGATCCCGAGGATGACCGACGCGACGATGCCGGACAGGGCCGCGGGGAAGACGACCTTGCGCGTGACCGTCGCCGGCGAGGAGCCGAGGGCGTACGCCCCGTCGCGCAGCGTCCGCGGGACCGCCGCCATCGCGTCCTCGGACAGCGAGGCGATGGTCGGCAGGATCATGACGCCCATGACCAGGCCGGCAGACAGGGCGTTGTAGGTCGAGGGCGGGTCGTTGCCCGGCCAGAGGTCGCGCAGCAGCGGCGTGACGAACGTCAGCGCGAAGAAGCCGTAGACCACGGTCGGGATGCCGGCCAGCAGCTCGAGCACCGGCTTGAGCACGCCGCGCGCGCGGCGGGAGGCGAACTCGCTGAGGTACGCCGCCGCGCCGAGCCCCAGCGGCACCGCCACCGCGAGCGCGATGACCGTGATGACGAGCGTGGCGCAGACCAGCGGCAGCACGCCGAACTCCGCGTCCGCGAACAGCGGCGTCCACACCGTCCCCAGCAGGAAGTCGCCGATCGGGACGTCACGGAAGAACGACACGGTCGGGACGGCGAGCGCGACGATGATGCCGACCGTCGTGAGCACGCTGATACCGGCGGCGCCCGCGAGCACCGCCTTGATGACACGTTCGCCGTAACGCGGCCGTGCCCGGCTCAGGAGCGAGGCTCCCGAACCGGGCAGACCGGTGCCTGCCGTCGCGGTCACGACGTGGGGGTCGCCGTCACGCCGGAGGGCGCCTTCGCCTCGAGGGCGTCGATCTTGGCCTTCAGCTCGGCCGTCTGCGCGTCGGTCAGCGGCACGAACCGCGCGTCCTCGGCGATCTCGACCGCGTGGTCCGCGTAGTACCGCACGAACGCGATCCCCTCGGGCCTCGCGAGCAGCGCGGCGGTCGGGTAGACGAACAGCGGGCGGGCCAGGGGCTTGTACGTGCCGTCCTGCACCGTGGCCACGCTCGGCTCGACGCAGCCGCTGCCGCCGTCCACCTTCAGCGCCTTGAGGTCGTCGGCGTTCTCCTCGAAGTACGAGAAGCCGAAGTAGCCGAGGCCGCCCTTGTCGCCGCTGACGCCGGTGACCGTGCGGTTGTCGTCCTCGGTCGCCTCGTAGTCGGTGCGGCTGCGCCCCTCCTCGCCGTTGATCTCGTCGGTGAAGTAGTCGAAGGTCCCCGAGTCGGTGCCCGCGCCGAACAGCTTCATCGGGACGTTCGGGAACGACGGGTCGACCTGGTTCCAGTTGTTCACCTTCGAGCCCTGGTCCCAGATCTTCTTGAGCTGGTCGACCGTGATGCAGTCGATCCAGTCGTTCTCCTTGTTGACGACGACGGTGAGCGCGTCGTTGGCGACCTGCAGCTCGTCGAAGACGACGTTCTTGGCGTCGCACTTCGCCTTCTCCTCGTCCTTGATCGGACGGGAGGCGTCGGAGACGTCGGTCTCGCCGCTGCAGAACTTCTCGAAGCCGCCGCCCGTGCCGGACGTGCCGACGGTGATCTGGACGTCGGGGTTCTCCTCGCGGAACAGCTCGGCGGCCGCCTCGCTCAGTGGCGCGACGGTGCTGGACCCGTCGATCCGGATGGTGCCGGCGAGGTCACTGGCCCCGGCGGTCCCGTTGTTGCCGCCGCAGGCCGCGGTGGCGATGGCAATGGCCGCGAGCGCCGCGGCGTACGTGGGGTTCTTCGTCACGACCCCGACGCTAGGTGGGCCAGGTGGCGGCCCGGCTCACCGAGGGTGAACGCAGGGTGAACGACGGCGGAACAGTGCCGTACGGCGCCCTGCCCGCGACGCGCCGTCCTCGTGATCTTGGCAATGTTTCGGTCCGCCGGGTGCACCAGACATTGCCAAGATCACGACATGGGCGGGGCGGGGGCCAGCCGCGCCGCCGTCAGTCGGCGACGACGCGCTCGCCGGTCACCAGGTAGACGACGCGGCGGGCGACGGAGACGGCATGGTCGGCGAACCGCTCGTAGTAGCGGCCCACCAGCGTCACGTCGATGGCGGACTCGATGCCGCCCTCCCACTTCTCGCCGAGGATGACGTTGAACAGCTTGCGGTGCAGGTCGTCCATCTGGTCGTCGTCGGTCTCGAGCTCGCCGGCCAGCTCGACGTCGCGCTGCGCGATGACGTCGGCGGCCTTCGCCATGATCCGCTGCGCGACCTGGCCCATCTCGAGGATGGTCGAACGCAGCCCCGGCGGGATCGCGGCGGCGGGGTGCCTGCGGCGGGCGACCTTGGCGACGTGCAGCGCGAGGTCGCCGGCGCGCTCGATGTCGGCGACCATGCGCAGGCTCGTGACGAGCACGCGCAGGTCGGTCGCGACCGGCTGCTGCCGCGCGAACAGCGCGAACGCCCGCTCCTCGATCTCGTGGTAGCGGTCGTCGATGACGTGGTCGCCGGCGATGACGGTCTCCGCCATCTGCACGTCGGAGTCGAGGAGCGCGGTCGTCGCGCGGCCCATGGCGGAGCCGACGAGGTTGGCCAGGTCGACGAGGGCGTTGGTGAGGCTGTCGAGCTCCTCGTGGTACGCGTCACGCATGCGAGCCAGCCTAGTCGCGCTGGGGGGCCTGTCCGGGTGACGGCCCGGTGAACTCCCGGTGCACGCGCCGTGAAGATCAGGGGTCGCCGTGCGGGGACGGCTCGATGCCGGGCTGTGGGGGCGGTCGTTCGCCTCTAGCATCGTCGGCGTGGAGGTCATCGTCGCGGGCGCGGGCCTCGTCGTCGCCGCGGCCGCGGGCGTCGCCGGCGGCTACGCGCTCGCCCGGCGCCGCGCCGTCGTCGCCGACCCGGGTACGCCGGGACCGTCGGCGCCCGCCGACGTCGTGGACGCCGCGCTCGCCGCGACGCTGACCGCCGTCGTCATCCTCGAGAACGACGCCATCGTCTGGACCAACCCCGCCGCCGCGACCATGCGCGTCGTCCGCGACGGCCGCCTCGCCAGCCCCGAGCTCGAACGCCTCGCCCGCCGAGCCTGGCGCGACCAGGAGCCGCGCGAGGGCGACGTCGACCTGCCCGACGGGCGGGAGGTGCGTTCCGTCCATGTCGTCGCGGCGCCGGCCGGGCCGCGCGTCGCGCTGCTCGTGGACGACACGACCGAGACCCGGCGCGTGGACGCGGTCCGCAGGGACTTCGTCGCGAACGTCTCCCACGAGCTCAAGACCCCTGTCGGCGCGATGTCGCTGCTCGCCGAGGCGATCCAGAACTGCGGCGACGACCCGGACGCCGTACGCCGGTTCGCGGACCGGATGCTGCTCGAGTCGGGGCGGCTGTCGCGGCTCATCCAGGAGCTCATCGACCTGTCGCGGCTGCAGGGCGCGGAGCCGACCAGGCAGGAGCCGGTGCTCGTACGGTCGTTCGTGGACGAGGCCGTGGACCGCGCGCGGCTCGTCGCGGCGGCCAGCGGCATCGAGATCGTCGTGCGCATGGGCGACCCCGACCTCGTCGTCGACGGCGACGCCGCGCAGCTCTGCACCGCGCTGTCCAACCTGCTCGACAACGCCGTGGCGTACTCCCCGCCGGACACGCGCATCGGCGTCACGGCGCGGCGGCGCGGCGGCGACGTCGAGGTGTCGGTGACCGACCAGGGCATCGGCATCAGCCCCGCCGACCAGGACCGGGTGTTCGAACGCTTCTACCGGGTCGACCCCGCGCGCTCGCGCGAGACCGGCGGCACCGGGCTCGGGCTCGCGATCGTCAAGCACATCGCCGGCAACCACCGCGGCCGGGTCGACGTGTGGAGCGTCGAGGGGACCGGGTCGACGTTCACGCTGACGTTCCCCGCGGGGACCGCTGTCACGGAAGGCGCCTTGTGACGCACGTCCTGGTCGTGGAGGACGAGCCGTCGTTCTCCGAGCCGCTGTCGTTCATGCTGCGCAAGGAGGGGTTCGAGGTCACCGTCGCGGAGACGGGGCCGGCGGCGCTGACGGAGTTCGACCGTGTAGGGCCCGACCTCGTACTCCTCGACCTCATGCTCCCGGGCATGTCCGGCACGGAGGTGTGCAGGACGCTGCGGCAGCGTTCGAACGTCCCCGTCATCATGCTCACCGCCCGCGACAGCGAGATCGACAAGGTGGTCGGGCTCGAGCTCGGCGCGGACGACTACGTCACCAAGCCGTTCTCCTCGCGCGAGCTCGTCGCGCGCATCCGCGCAGTGCTGCGCAGACACGGCGAGGAGGAGGACCTGCTGCCCGGCGTGCTGGAAGCGGGGCCCGTACGCCTCGACGTCGACCGGCACGTCGTCACGGTGAACGGCGTCGCGACGTCGTTCCCGCTCAAGGAGTTCGAGCTGCTGGAGGTGCTGCTGCGCAACGCCGGCCGCGTCGTCACCCGCGGGCAGCTCATCGACCGGGTGTGGGGCGCGGAGTACGTCGGCGACACGAAGACGCTCGACGTCCACGTGAAGCGCCTGCGCGCCAAGATCGAGCCCGACCCCGGCAACCCGCGCTACGTCACGACCGTGCGCGGCCTCGGCTACAAGTTCGACGCGTAGGGGGTCGCGCGGTCGGCTCGGCGCGGCTCGGCGCGGTCGGCTCGGCTCGGTGCGCTTTTCGTGATCTTGGCAACGTTTCTGCCGTCCGGGCAGCACAGACGTCGCCAAGATCACGTTCTCCGGAGATGCGTTAGGCGACCGGCGACATCAGGCCCCGCGCACCCGCGTCGGCCCAACCCTGCAGCCCAGCAGCCGGTCTCACGCGTAGTGATCTTCAAAGAACGACTGAGGCCGGCGCCAACCCGGTTGCGCCTCGTGCGGCGAAGAAGCGCACTACGCACCCCGAAGGCCGCGGCGGGTCACGCGTCGCCCCCATACCGGGACGATCGGGGCTTTACGGACATGCCCCCGCCAGGACATCCTCTGCGGCAGGTACGTCGCCGGGGGTCTCCAGGAGGAACGTTGAACCGCTCGTTGCGCAGTCTCGCCGTCGCCGCGCTCGCCGCGTCGACCCTGCTCGCTCCGTCTCTCGCTCCGTCGGCGTACGCCGACCCCAACAACAACAGCTCCGAGAAGCTCCGCTCCGCCGTCACGCTCCAGGGCGTACGCCGGCACCAGGCGGCTTTCCAGTCGATCGCCACGGCGGCGGGCGGCAACCGCTTCGCCGGCACGCCTGGCTACGACAACAGCGCCGAGTACGTCGCCGAGCAGCTCCGCGCGGCGGGCTACACGCCGACGTTCCAGGAGTTCGAGTACGACGCGTTCTTCGAGCGCACGCCGTCGCAGATGCAGCAGATCTCGCCGAACGCCACCACGTACACGAACGGCGTCGAGTTCCGCGTGCTGTCGTACTCCGGCTCCGGCGACGTCACCGCGCCGCTCGCGGTGCCGGGCGGCGACTCGCGCGGCTGCTACGCCGCCGACTGGTCCGGCTACTCCGCGGGCACGATCGCGCTGGTCGAGCGCGGCACGCCGGCCGGCTTCCCCGGCGGCTCGTGCACGTTCCGCATCAAGCTCGACAACGCCCGCGCGGCCGGCGCGACCGCCATCCTCGTCTACAACAACGTCCCCGGTGTCGTGAACGGCACCCTCGGCGCGACCGGCCTCTCGCAGATCCCGGGCCTCGGCATCACGCAGGCACTGGGCCAGAGCCTGCGCGCGCAGCTCGCGTCGCAGCCCACGGTCATGCGGGTCCGTACGGACACGGGCTCGGAGCGCCTCGCGACGCGCAACGTGTTCGCGGAGACCGCCGGCGGCGACCCGAACAACGTCGTCATGACCGGCGCGCACCTCGACTCCGTGACCGCGGGCCCCGGCATCAACGACAACGGCTCGGGCTCCGCGGCGATCCTCGAGACCGCGATCCAGATGGCGAAGGTCAGCCCGCGCAACAAGGTGCGCTTCGCGTGGTGGAGCGCCGAGGAGTCGGGTCTGATCGGCAGCACGTACTACATCGCGCAGCTGCCGCAGGCCGAGCGCGACAAGATCGCGCTGTACCTGAACTTCGACATGGTCGGCTCCCCGAACTTCGCGCGCTTCGTCTACGACGGCGACAACTCGACCGGCACCGGCGCGGTCGGCCCGGCGGGCTCGGACGTCATCGAACGGGTCTTCTACGGCTACTTCGAGTCGCAGGGCCTGCACGCCGAGCCGTCGCCGTTCAACGGCCGCTCCGACTACGGCCCGTTCATCGCGGCCGGCATCGGCATCCCCGCAGGCGGCCTGTTCACCGGTGCCGAGGGCATCAAGACCGCGGCGCAGGCGGCCAAGTACGGCGGCACGGCCGGCATCGCGTTCGACCCGTGCTACCACGCGGCGTGCGACACGTACGACAACAACTCCGACGTCGCGCTGGACACCAACTCCGACGCGATCGCGCACTCGGTCATCACGTTCGCGCAGAGCACCGAGCTCATCAACGGCGTCCGCGGCAAGGGCAACTTCAAGCGCCCGGCCCAGGGCGACAACGACGGCACCGGCACCGGCGGTGGCGGCGGCCTGCACGACGAGCACGAGCACGACGAGGCGTAACGCCTCCCGGCAAGAACAACCGGCGGCCGCGCGAGGGAGCGTCTCCTCGCGCGGCCGCCGCGTCTTTCAGCCCTGCGTGACGTACGGCCTGACCGCGGCCTCCAGGGCCTTCGCGACGGTGAGCCGGTGCCAGCGCTGGCCGCGCGGCGTACGGAAGTCCTCGTTGTTCAGCGCGGCCGCGATCGTCGACGGCGAGGCGCCGTCGCGATGCAGGGCGAGCAGGCGCGTGAAGCCGTGCACCGCCGACAGGCCGGCGAGCTCGTCGTCGCCGCGGCGTTCGGCGCGGGCCGGCGGACCGCCGGGGACGCGAAACCGGCCGCGCGACTGCCGCGCGACGAGGGCGGCGACCTCTCCGGCCGGCACCGCCGCGGCCCACACGAACCCCTGGCCCGCGTGGCAGCCGAGCCTGCGCAGCAGCTGCGCCTGCTCCTCGCTCTCGATGCCCTCCGCGAC
Source organism: Frankiaceae bacterium (assembly GCA_035556555.1). Lineage (GTDB taxonomy): Bacteria > Actinomycetota > Actinomycetes > BP-191 > BP-191 > BP-191. The sequence continues at coordinate 73,466 of DATMES010000002.1, read as the reverse complement.
CGTACGGACGCCGACGGCGCGGGCGAGGTCGCTGATGGCCGCGACGATCGCGAGGTCGTCGTGGCTGTCGAGCATCCGCTCCACGAACGACCTGTCGATCTTCAACGTCGCCACGGAGAACCGCCCCAGGTACGCGAGCGACGAGTACCCCGTGCCGAAGTCGTCGATGGCGACGCCGATGCCCGCGTCGCGCAGCCGCACCATGAGCTCGCGCGCCTCGACGGGGTCGTCCATGAGGCCGGTCTCTGTGAGCTCGAGGACGAGTGAGCCCGGCGGCAGCGCGGACGCCGCGACGACGTCGGTGACGTAGCGCTCCAGCGTCGCGTCGCGCAGGCTGCGCGCGGTGACGTTGACGGAGACGTAGCAGTCCTGCGGTACGGCGCCCGCGGCGCGCAGCGCGGCCATCTCCTCGGTGCCGCGGCGCAGTGCCCAGCGGTCGAGCACGCCGGAGAGGCCGATCTCGTCGGCGAGCCCGACGAAGTGCTCCGGTGACAGGTGACCGCGACGGGGGTGGTTCCAGCGCGCCAGCGCCTCCATGCCGAGCAGCGCGCCCGTCGCGAGGTCGACGATCGGCTGGTAGTGCAGCACGAGCTCGTCGCCTGCCAGCGCGTCGCGCAGGTCGTTGGACAGCTCGAGCCGCTCCGCCGCCTCCTGCGCCAGCGTCGAGTCGAACAGCCGCACCCGCGACCGCCCGCGCGCCTTCGCGTCGTACATCGCCGCGTCCGCGGAGCTGAGCAGGGTCTCGATGTCGGTCGGCGGCGCCAGCGCGATGCCGATGCTCGCGGACACGTGCAGCCGCTGGTCCTCGACCTCGATCGGGTCGCGCAGCGTCGCGAGCACCCGCTGAGCGGTGTACGACGCCGTGCCCACCGAGCCGTCGCCGCAGACGACGACGAACTCGTCGCCGCCGAACCGCGCCACGGTGTCGTCTGCGCGGACCGCGCTCGTGATGCGCGCGGCCACCTCGACGAGCACCTTGTCGCCGACCTCGTGGCCCGCGGCGTCGTTGATGAGCTTGAAGTGGTCGAGGTCCACGAACAGCACCGCGACGGCGCCGCCGTTGCGCCGCGCCCGCGCGCCGGCCTGGGCGAGCCTGTCTGTGAGCAGCTGGCGGTTGGGCAGGCCGGTGAGCGAGTCGTGCAGCGCCGAGTGGCGCAGCTCCCCGAGCATCCTGTTGCGGTCGCGGATGTCGCGGGCGATGGTCGAGGTGCCGGTGAGGTTGCCGTCGCAGTCGTACACCGGCGACACCGTGATCGACACGGACACGCGCTCGCCGTCCTTGCGGGTGCGGACGGTCTCGACGTTCTTCACCGCCTCGCCGCGGGCGATGCTGCGCAGCAGCAGGCTCGTGTCGTCGGCGTCGCCGGAGCCGATGAGGATCGTCATGCCGCGGCCGAGGACCTCGTCGGCGGTGTAGCCGAGCAGGCGTTCCGCGGCCTCGTTCCAGCTCGTGATGACGCCGTCGGGCGTCGTGCCGATGACGGCGTCGGCGGTGGACGCGACGATCGCGGAGAGCAGCCGCATGCCGTCCTGCGCGAGCGTGCGCTCGGTGACGTCGGTGCAGACGGTGATCGTCGCCATCCGCTCGCCCGCCGCGTCGCGCAGCGTCGTGTACGTCAGCGCGGCGTACCGCGGCGACCCCGCCGTCGTCAGCGTGGCCTCGGCCGACCAGGCGCGGTCGGCGTCGAGCGCGGCGGCGCGCTCCGCGCGCTGCTCCGGCGACCACCGCACGCTCATGACCTCGTCGAGGTCCTGGCCGCGCGGCGCGTCGCCGGCCCAGCCGAACATGTCCGCGGCGGCGGTGTTCCAGTAGACGAGGCGGCCCGGCGGGTCGCTCGCGACGATGGCCTGGCCGGCCGCGTCGAGCAGCGCCGCCTGGAACCGGATCGCGCGCTCGGCCTCGAGGCGGCGCGTGACGTCGCGGTACGACGTGACGACGCCGTACGGCTCGCTGCGCTCGTCGTCGGCGAGCAGGTGCGCGTTGACCTCGACCCACGTCCTGGTGTCGTCGGGGCCGACGATCCCGAGCAGCAGGCCGTCGGCGGGCACGCCGGTCCGCAACGTGACGGCGTTCGGGAAGTCCTCGGACGCGACGACGGAGCCGTCGAGCCGGACGACGCGCCAGCCGGCGCGCGCCGAGTCGCCCGACGGGTCGTCGAGCGCGCGACCGAGCAGGCGCAGCGCGGCGGCGTTGGCGGTGACGAGCCTGCCCTCGGCGTCGTGCACGACGACGCCCTCGCCGAGCCCCGCGAGGACGTGCCTGGCGAACGACTCGCTGCGCCGCAACGCCGTCCTGGCGCGGCGGCGTTCGATGGCGAACTCGACGGTCCGCCGCAGCATCCGCGCGTTGAGGTCGCCCTTGTGCAGGTAGTCGTCGGCGCCGCGCTTGACCGCCTCGACGCCGCGCTGCGGGTCGGAGTCGCCGGTGAGGACGACGACGGGGACCGTGGGCACCGTACGGCGCAGCGACTCGAGCGCCTCGAACCCGTCGGCGTCGGGCAGCCCGAGGTCGAGCACCGTGCAGTCGGGTGGCGTGGTCCGCGCGTGTGCCGTGGCCGCCCGCAGCGACTCGACCCAGACCACCTCGAGCTGGGCGGTGCCCAGCGCGTTCTTGATGAGACCGGCGTCGCCGGGGCTGTCCTCGACGAGGAGGACCTTGGTGACGGACCTCGGGTCGGGGAGGCGCAGTGCGGACGTGACCATCGAGGCCCCCGTGCGTGTGGCGGCCACTGGACTGGAGCCGCTCTGCGACCGAGTCTCGTCCGGCACGACCGCGCCCACCATGGCTCAACCCGGTCAAATGAGGCCAAGGCCACATGTCCACGCACACCATCCGAAGCGCCCAGGGACATGGTCCGTCCTGCCCAGCGGACGAGGGGCCGTCCGGCCCAGTGCGGAGGGCCCTGGGCTGGTCACAACACCGTCCACCGCTCGCGCGGGCCGGCCAGCTCGGGCGCCGTCGCGATGGCGCGCGCGACCGCGCGCGGGTGCCAGCGCCGCTCCTCCGGGTGGGCGAGCCGCTCGCCGTTCAACGCCGCCGCGATCGTGTAGAGCGACGCGCCCTCGCGCATGAGCGAGCGGATCCGCGCGACGACGACGGGGTCGAGCGCGGGCGCGTGCCGGAACGCCCGCCGCGTGCCCGCCGGCTTCCCCGCGGGCACGGTCGTCCACTGCGGCTCGGCGGCGGGCCTGCCGAGGAGGTACCCCTGCGCGACACGGCAGCCGAGCTGCGCGAGCAGCGCCCGCTGCTCACCCGTCTCGACGCCGACGGCGACGACGTCGATGCCGATGGCGTCGGAGAGGTTGAGCAGGCTCGCGACGATCGCGTCGTCGTCGTCCTCGCCGAGCCCCGCGATGAACTCAGGCCCGATCTTGAGCATCGACACGGGCAGGCGCTTCAGGTAGACGATCGACCCGACGCCCGCGCCGTCGAACGCCACCCGCACGCCGAGCGCGGTCAGCGCCTCGAGGACCCCCGTCAGCCCGCCCTCGCGGACGACCGCGGCCTCGTTGACCTCCAGCACGAGCCGCTCGGGGGCCAGGCCGGCGGCGTCGAGCGCGTACTTCACGGCCGCGACGATCGAGTCGCCCACCAGCTCGCGCGCGGAGAGGTTGACGGCGACGTACGGCAGCGGGTCCGCCCGCCACGCCGCCGCGGCCGCGCAGGCCGCACGCAGCACCCACTCGCTGACCGCCGGCATCAGGCCGCTGGCGACTGCCGCGGGGAGGAACGTCTCCGGCGCCAGCAGCGCGCCGTCCGGCGCGCGCCAGCGCACCAGCGCCTCCGCGCCGACCGCGACGCCGTCGTCGAGACGTACGGCGGGCTGGAACTCCAGCCGCAGCGCGTCCTCGGACAGGCCCTTGCGCAGCGTGCTGGTCAGCGTCATCCGGTCGCTGACGGCCTTCTGCAGCGCGGGCGCGAACAGCTCGGCGCGGCCGGTGCCGCGCGTCATGGCCTCGTACCGCGCGAGGTCGGCGTCGCGCACCAGCGAGTCGGCGTCGGCGCCGGCCGACACCGCGACGCCGGCGGTCGCGGTGAGCGCCCAGACCCTGCCGTGCACGGCGACCGGCTCGCCTGCCGCGCCCACGACGTCGGCGCCGAGCCTGCGCGCGGCCGCGTCGTCCTCGACGCCGCCGCGGACGACGGCGAACGTCTCCCCGCCGAGCCGCGCGACGACGTCTCCGTCGGCGACGGCACCGCAGAGGCGTTCGGCCAGGGCGCGGCGGGCGGCGTCGGCGGCGACGTGCCCCGCCTCGCGCTGCACCGCGCGGACGCCGTCGACCTCGACGACGACGACCGCCGTACGGCCTGGGTGCCGCTCGCGCAGCCGCGCCAGCTCGTCGGGCAGCGCGGCGCGGGTCGGGAAGCCGGTGAGGCGGTCGTGCCGCGCGTACAGCGCCAGCTCGTCGCGCAGCGCCTGCTGCTCGGTGACGTCCTGCACCACGATGACGATGCCGCCGACCGCCGGCAGGTCGACGAGGTTGGTCGCGATCAGGTGGTACCAGCGGATGCCGCCGACCGCGTCGACGCCGCGGACGAGCACCGGCTCGTGCGCGCCCGGCGCGGCGGCGAACGCCGCGAACGCCGCGCGCATGAACGGCTTGTCGTCGTCGTGCACCAGCGCGAACGCGCTCATCCCGACCAGCTCGCCGGGGTCCCTGCCGCCGGGCGTGGCCAGCCGCGGGCTGACGTAGCCGATGACCGCGTCGGGAGTGCAGATGACGAACATGTCCCCTGCCCGCTCGACCAGCGCCCGGAACCGGGCCTCGCTCGCGGCCAGCTCGGCACGGCTCTCGGCCAGCGGCCTGAGGTCGCGGAGGACGACCGCCGCGGACTCCGGCTCCCCCGTCGCCGAGCGCACGGGCGAGACGACGATCGAGACGGGTACGAGCGTGCCGTCCTTCGCCTGCCGCACCGTCTCGTACGGCGCCGGCGCCTGCCCGGTGCGGGCGGCGTCCCTGCTCACCGTCGACTCGGCCATGCGGTCAGGCGGGACGAGGCGCGCGACGGGCATGCCGACGGCCTCCGTCGCGGACCAGCCGAACAGCCGTTCGGCGGCGGGGTTCCACAACGTGACGAGGCCGTCCTTGCCGACCTCGAAGATCGCGTCCTGCGCCGCGGTGACTATCGCGGCGAGGCGGTGTGCGGCGTCGTCGTTCGACATCACGCTCCCCCGAGCCCGATCGCTGCGGAGGCGCTACCGGCCTGCCGGGCACGCGCGCCCGCGACCCGGCACCGGTACAGCCCCCGTTGACGACCGCAACCTAACCCATCAGACGGCGGCGGCGTCCCGCAGCCAGCGCACGCCGCGGGGCTCGCGGTGCCTGCCGCGGCCGCGGGGGCGCCACATCAGCACCAGCACGCGCAGCGCGACGAGACCGACCACGACGGAGAGCAGCAGCGACCCGCCCGCGCGGGCCACGACGTCGGCCACGCGGCCCGCCGTGAGCGACGACCAGGCGAGCTCGTGCACGGTGCTCTTCGAGGCGTTCAGCGTCCAGGGGTCCTCGGCCTCGTTGGCGTCGCCCTTCGTGTGGACGAGCACGTCGCCGTTCTCCGTCGTGGCGTCTATGACGCGGTGCACCACGGGGGTGCCGGTGTCGAACGGCGCCGGCGGCCGGAACATCACCACGTCGCCGGTACGGATCGAGGTCGCGTCCAGCGGTCGCGTCGCGGCGAGCGAGCCGGCGGGCACCATCGGCGCCATCGAGCCGGTGAGCACCCGCGAGACCCGCAGCACGTCCATCCGGACCGCGAGGCTGACCAGCAGCGCCGCGAGGGCGGCGGCGACGACGGCCGCGCCGGCGGCGCGGCGGACGACGACAGCGGCAGCGCGCATCGTTCTCTCCTCTGCTGTACGAGTGGGACGGGGCCGTGCCCCGCGCCGGGCATCGCGGCGCGGGACACGGCCCCAGGGACTGCTGTTAGCGAGCGGTGCCCGCGGCCGCCACACCGGTCTCGGTGAGCGTGATGGTGCCGCTGGTGCCGGCGTAGGTCGCCTGGTCGGCGTTGGACGGCAGCAGGGCCACCATCTTCAGGTAGACGTTGCCGCTCGCGGCGACGGAGCCGAGCGCCAGGTCGTCCTGGTCGGTCGACGTGCCCGACGTGACGAGCGTGCCGTCACCGGACTCGCCGCAGACGCCGTCGACGTACGCCGTGGCGCACTTGTAGACGTTGAGCTGGAGCGCGTCGGTGAGCGTGCCCGTCCCCGCGGTGTCGAGCGTGAACGTCAGCGCGACGCTGCTCGTGTTCTGCAGGTCGGCGTACCGCGTCGCGGAGTCGCCGGGGACCATGTTCGAGACCGCCGCGGAGAACACAGGCGTGCCGCTGCTGACGAACGAGCTGCTGATCGTCGCCGCGCTGTACGTGCCGGTGGTGACGCTTCCCGTCGTGTTCCACGCCGCGTAGACCCCCGTGCCGATCACCGCCGCTGCCGCCGAGACGACGACCGCCGATGCGACGACCTTGGCGGGACCGGACAGCCCCCGTGACTGCTGAACCTTGTGCTTGGCCACTGACTAACACCTCCTCGTTGCGCCACCCCGTCGGCGGCAGGCGGAGAGGGCTTCGCGCTCCCGGCCGTCGTCCTTGAGGCTTGGGCCCGTCTTCGGGACAAGGTTGGGCATCGGGTGCGATCTGACGTGTGCCCAGGGCACCGGACGACGTCCGCCCAGCGCACCAGGTCGCGTGGTCCTTCGTGACCGGCTGAACGTCCCGACGCCGGGCGAACCATGACATCGCGGACATCCGGACCGTGCAGACTCGTCGTCATGAGCGACTACCGCACCGTCAACCGCGCCAACTGGGACGAGCGCGTGCCCGCCCACGTCGCGTCGCGGAGCTACGGGCTCGACCGCTTCCGTACGGATCCGGCGTACCTCAGCGACGTCGTGACGTACGACCTCCCGCGGCTCGGCGACGTCCGCGGGCTGCGCGGCGTGCACCTGCAGTGCCACATCGGGACCGACACCGTCTCGCTCGCGCGGCTCGGCGCGCGGATGAGCGGGCTCGACTTCTCGGCGCCCGCGGTCGCCGCGGCCACCGCGCTCGCGGGCGAGCTCGGGCTCGACGTGGACTTCCACCAGGCCGACGTCTACGACGCCGTCGACGTGCTGGGCGCGGCGGCGTACGACCTCGTGTTCACCGGCATCGGCGCGCTCTGCTGGCTGCCCGACGTCGCGCGCTGGGCGCGGGTCGTGGCCGGCCTGCTGAAGCCGGGCGGGCGGCTGTTCCTGCGCGAGGGGCACCCGGTGCTGTGGGCGCTCGACGAGGAACGGACCGACCGGCTGCTGGTCCTCGACTACCCGTACTTCGAGCAGGCCGAGCCGCTGGTGTGGGACGAGCCGGGGACGTACGTCGACACCGACGTGGAGTTCGCCCACACCGTGACGCACGTCTGGAACCACGGCCTCGGCGAGATCGTCACCGCGCTGCTCGACGCCGGCATGGAGCTGACCCAGCTCGTCGAGCACGACAGCGTGCCGTGGGAGGCGCTGCCCGGCCGGATGGAGCGGGTCGAGGTCAACGAGTGGCGCCTCGCCGACCGCCCCCAGCGCCTGCCGCACACGTACACGCTGCAGGCCGTCAAGCGCGGCTGACGCGGACCCGCCGAGACCCTCCGCCGGGCCCCGCCGCCCCGCCCGCTGCCCGAGGTTACTGGTGAGTACCGACGTCGGGACTCACCAGTTCGTGCTCGGCCCGCGTCGCTACTCACCAGTAACCGCCGTGGGCCGTCAGGCGCGGCGGTGGCGGCTCCGGCTCGTCCACGGCCCCGTGATCGCGAACGTCGCGCCCGGGCTCTGCACGTTGACGAACATCGTCTGCCCGGTCCTGTCGAAGCACGCGCCGGCGAACTCGCTGTCGTTGAGGGCGTTGAACGCGAAGGGGTACAGCGAGCCGGTGTCGTCCACGCCGACGACGTAGCTCGCGCCGTCGCCGTCCTCGCAGAGGAACATGCCGCCGTACGGCGACGTCACGACGTTGTCCGGGCCGTCGAACGTCCCGCCCGGCGGGATGCGCACGACGAGGCGCTAGGGTCCGCGCCGTGACCCGTCTCCGCCCGGCCCTCGCGGAGCTCGTCGGCACCCTCCTCCTCGTCACGGCCGTGGTCGGGTCGGGCATCGCGGCGGAGCGCCTGACGGACGACGACGGCGTACGGCTGCTCGTCAACGCGTTCGCCACGGCCGGCGCCCTCGTCGCAGTCCTGCTGGCGCTCGGCGCGGTCTCCGGTGCGCACCTCAACCCGGCCGTCACCGCCGCCGACGCCGCGCTCGGGCGGCGGCCGTGGGCCGACCTGCTGACGTACGTCCCCGCGCAGGTCATCGGCGCCTGCGGCGGCGCCGTGCTCGCCAACCTGATGTTCGGCGTGCCGGCCGTCGCGCTGTCGACGCACGATCGGGCGGGCGCCGGCACGTTCCTCGCCGAGGTCGTCGCGACCGCCGGGCTGGTGCTCGTGGTGTTCGGCGTGGTGCGCTCGGGGCGCGCGGCGTCGGCGCCGTACGCCGTGGCGGCGTACATCGCGGGCGCGTACTTCTTCACCGCCTCGACGTCGTTCGCCAACCCGGCGGTGACGATCGGCCGGATGCTGTCGGACACGTTCGCGGGCATCGCGCCGGGCTCGGTGGCGGCGTTCGTCGCGGCCCAGGCGATCGGGGCCGCCGCCGGCACCGGGCTCGTCCACGTCCTCTACCCGAAGGAGCCGTCGTGAGCAGGCCCGTCGTCCTCTTCGTCTGCGTGCACAACGCAGGCCGCTCGCAGATGGCGGCGGCGCTGCTGGAGGAGCGCGCGGACGGCGCCGTGGACGTGCGCTCCGCGGGCAGCGCGCCGGCGGAGTCGTTGAATCCGGCGGTGGTCGAGGTCATGCGCGAGCGTGGCATCGACCTGACCGCACGGCGTCCGCGCCTGCTGGAGGTGGCCGACGTCGAGGAAGCCGACGTCGTCGTGACGATGGGCTGCGGCGACGCCTGCCCGGTGTTCCCTGGCAAGCGGTACCTCGACTGGCCGCTGGACGACCCCGCGGGTCAGGGGCCGGACGCCGTACGCCGCATCCGCGACGAGATCGACGAGCGCGTCACGGCGCTGCTGGCCGAGCTGTCGGCCCCTGGCGACGCGGTTACTGGTGAGTAGCGACGTCGCCGTTCACCAGTTCGCGTCTGGCGCCCGCCGCTACTCACCAGTAACCACGGCGCGGGGACGTCTGCGGTGTCCTGATCCGTCCCGCGTTCCAATAGGCTGCCTTCCATGGCAGGCGGACCCCTCGTGCTCATGGAGAAGGTGAACAAGCACTTCGGGCCCCTGCACGTCCTCCGCGACATCGACCTCACGGTCGACCGCGGCGAGGTCGTCGTCATCATCGGGCCGTCCGGCTCCGGCAAGTCGACGCTCTGCCGCACGATCAACAGGCTCGAGCCGATCCAGAGCGGCCGCATCGAGATCGACGGCGTGCCGCTGCCCGAGGAGGGCAAGGCGCTGGCGCGGCTGCGCGCCGACGTGGGGATGGTGTTCCAGAGCTTCAACCTGTTCGCGCACAAGACCGTTCTCGGCAACGTCACGCTGGGACCGGTCAAGGCGCGCAAGGTCTCCAAGGCCGACGCCGAACGCCGCGCCATGGAGCTGCTCGACCGCGTGGGGATCGCCGGCAAGGCGCACGCGTACCCGGCCGAGCTGTCCGGCGGTCAGCAGCAGCGCGCGGCCATCGCCCGCGCGCTCGCGATGGACCCCAAGCTGCTGCTGTTCGACGAGCCGACGTCCGCGCTCGACCCGGAGTTCATCCAGGAGGTCCTGGAGGTGATGACGGAGCTGGCCGCGGACGGCATGACGATGCTCGTCATCACGCACGAGATGGGCTTCGCGCGCGGGGTCGCGAAGCGTGTGGTGTTCATGGACGAGGGGCGGATCGTGGAGCAGGCGCCGCCCGACCAGTTCTTCAGCGCGCCCGAGAGCGAACGGGCACGCGACTTCCTGTCCAAGATCCTGCCCCACTAGGTAGAAGAGAAAGGGCCACCCGAATGCGCTCACGCAGGTTGCTCACGCTGGCGGTCGCCGCCGCCCTCACGTTCGGCACGGTCGCCTGTGGCGACGACGACGGTGGCTCGGACGGCGTCGGCACCGGAGGCGACAAGAACTTCGCCGCCGGGTCGACGATGGAGAAGCTGAACAAGGCCGGCAAGGTCAAGATCGGCACGAAGTTCGACCAGCCGCTGTTCGGCCTCAAGGGCGTCTCCGGCAAGGTCGAGGGCTTCGACGTCGAGATCGCGAAGATGATCGCGGCGGAGCTCGGCATCGCCGAGAGCGGCATCGAGTTCGTCGAGTCGATCTCGAAGAACCGCGAGGACTTCATCATCAACGGCACCGTCGACTTCGTCGTCGCGACGTACACCATCAACGACGACCGCAAGACGAAGGTCGCCTTCGCCGGGCCGTACTACACCGCCGGCCAGGACATCCTCGTGAAGAAGGACAACACGACGATCACCGGCAAGGACAGCCTCGCCGGCAAGAAGGTCTGCTCCGCGACCGGCTCCACCCCGGCCGAGCGGATCAAGACCGAGATCCCGACGGCCAAGCTCACGCTCCTCGGCACGTACACCGAGTGCGTCGAGGCGCTGCGCAACGGCCAGGTCGAGGCCGTGTCGACCGACAACGTCATCCTGCTCGGCCTCATCGAGCAGGCGCCCGACGAGTTCAAGCTGGTCAACGCGCCGTTCAGCACCGAGCCGTACGGCATCGGCGTGAAGAAGGACGACACCGACTTCCGCAACTTCATCAACGACATCCTCGAGAAGTCGTACACCGACGGCCGCTACAAGGCCGCGTACGACAAGGCGCTCGGCAAGGTCCAGCCGACCATGCCGACCCCGCCGCCGGTCGACCGCTACTAGTCGGCTAGCTACACCGGACCCGAGGCAGCGCGATGGACGTCGTCCTGCGGAACCTCGACGCCTACGGCGCCGGGATCCGTTCGACGGTCTGGTTGAGCGTGGTGTCGTTCGCGCTCGCGCTGCTCCTCGGGTTCGTCATCGCGACGTTCCGGGTCAGCCCGGTCGCCCCTCTGCGGGCGGCCGGGCTGATCTACGTCGAGACGTTCCGCAACGTGCCGCTGACGGCGTTCTTCGCGCTCGCGGTCTTCGGGCTGCCGAAGGCCGGCGTGACGTTCTCGTTCTTCGGCTTCGCCGTCATGGTGCTCGGTGTCTACACCGGCGCGTTCGTCGCCGAGGCCGTGCGCTCGGGCATCAACACCGTCGCCGCCGGCCAGGCGGAGGCCGCCCGCTCGCTCGGGCTGACGTTCGGCCAGACCATCGGCTACGTCGTCCTGCCGCAGGCGCTGCGTACCGTCGTGCAGCCGATCGGCAGCCTGTTCATCGCGCTGGTCAAGAACAGCGCCATCGCCTCGGTGTTCGCCGTCGTGGAGCTGACGTCGCAGTTCGACTCGCTCACCGAGCGCAACGCCGCCACGCTGCCACTCCTCGTCGGCACCGCGATCGCGTACCTCCTCATCACCATCCCCGCGGGCCTGCTGACCGGGCTGGTGGAGCGGAAGGTGGCGTTCAAGCGATGAGCGCCGTCCTCTACGACGAGCTCGGCCCGCGCGGCCGACGCCGCGTCCGCATGGCGTCGTGGGTCGCGTACGCCCTCCTCGCGCTGCTCGCCGTCGTCGTGCTCCAGAAGCTCGCCGACAAGGGCCAGCTCGAGGGCCGGCGCTGGGCCAACCTCGGCAACCCGGACCTGCTGAAGTTCCTCGGCCAGGGGCTGCTCAACAACGTCAAGGCCGCGCTCGTGGCGATGGCGCTCGCGCTGGTGCTGGCGACCGTGCTCGCGCTGGGCAGGCTCTCCCGCGCCGCGCCCCTGCGGTGGCTCGCCGGCTTCGTCGTGGAGACGTTCCGCGGCATGCCGCAGCTGCTCTTCATCCTCGGCGCCGCTCTCCTGCTGCCGAAGTACGGCTACGAGCTGTCGCTGCTGGCGTACGTGGTCGTCGGCCTGACGCTTTACCAGGGCGCGGTGCTGGCCGAGATCTTCCGCGCCGGCATCCTGTCGCTCGACAAGGGGCAGTCGGAGGCGGCGTACGCCGTCGGGCTGACGTACCGGCAGACCATGAGCCTCGTCGTCGTGCCGCAGGCGGTCCGCCGGATGCTGCCGTCGATCATCAGCCAGCTCGTCACCCTCTTCAAGGACACCTCCCTCGGCTTCGCCATCGGCTACGAGGAGATGGTCCGGCGCGGGCGCTTCGCGAGCGGGCAGTTCCCCGAGTCGCTGCTGCAGATCGCACTGCTGGTGGCGGTGACGTTCATCGTCATCAACATCGGCCTGTCGCGTACCGCGCGATGGCTGGAGGGACGGCAGCAGCGCCGTTACGGCGGCGCCGCGACGACGGTGACGGGCGTCGAGGACCTCACCGTCATCGACCCCAAGGCGCCGTAGGGCCTCGCCCGCGCCTTCGCGGTGCGTTCTGCGTCTTCTCCCCGCACAGGCCGCAACCCGGAGCCCTTCCCATCGACACGGCTTGGCGTCGAGGTTACCGGTGGGTATGGACTATCGATCGTGCTCAACCGGTGAGAATGGCTGTCCAGACTCACCGCTCGCCGCGTCGGTCGGCTGAGCCCGTCAGCAGGCCGCGTAGCCGCGATCGCCGGCCGCTCTCGCGGACGGCGTGAAGCCGAGCCAGGACTGCGCGGCGTACCTCGCGTCGACGGGGGTGACCGCGGTCAGCTCGACCGTCCTCGGCGCGGTGTCGGAGACGTACGCCAGCGTGACCCGGCTGCCGCGCGGGGGCGCGGAGCCGCCGGCCCACGTGACGGCGTAGCCGTCGGCCGTGAGGCGCTTCCGCGCCGCATCGGGGGCGGCGTCGCTGAGTCGACTGCAGTGCAGCAGGCCGCCGGGCGCGAGCGCGTTGCGACGGCCGGAGGAGGCCACCGCCTCACCGTCGCGCGGCGCGCGGCGACGCCAGCGCGGCCAGCGCGCCCCGCGGTACCCGCGGCACGACCGGCCGTACGGCCTCGCTGTGCCGCTCCGTCGTGATCTCGCTCATGAGGTGCTCCCGCCGTCGGACCAGCCGGTCGGCGTCGGCGTGAGGTCGTCAGTCATGCGTCCGCACACCCTCCGTCGCGACCGGGGCGCCGTAGCGGCGCTCACCCTGTCCATGTCCGGCCGGATCGTCGTCGTGCGGAACTTCACCCGTTCGGGTGAGCGCGGGCAGCGGCAGGTCGCCGGGCCGCCACAGGGACCTGAGTCACTCCCGCTGCATCGGCAGAACGCGCGCGTCTTGACAAGCCGAGAGCCCCGGCCGTCGTACGGGGCCGGGGCTCTCGGGACGAACGTGAGGTGCTAGATCTTGCCGACGTTGAAGCAGTACCCGCCGACCTTGTACGGCGACGGCGAGCGGAACGTCAGCGGCGCGCCCGGCGTGCGCGTGTTGGTCACGCCCTTGCCCGGCACCCACTTGTAGACGTCGAAGCCGCGGCTGAGGTCGTTGGCGAAGATGTAGCGCGGGTCCTTGTACGTCTTCGCGCTCCACGTGTTGGCGTCGTCCGGCGTGAAGTACGCGAGCTCGGTCGGCCGGCCGATGACCTCGGTCGCGGAGTTCACGCGGATGCCGGCGGCGTAGTTGGCGTTGGTCCACGTCTTGCCGTTGGCGGCGTAGTCGAGGACGTGCGCCGTGCAGGTCAGCGTGTTGCTGTTGGTCGTCGCGGTGATCGAGTTGGCGGGGTTCATCGTCCAGAAGCCGACCTTGACCGGCACGGCCTCGACGGTGAGGTCGAAGACGTGCACGCCGCCGACGTTGCAGACGCCGTTCGCGATGGCACCGGCCTGCTCGTCGGAGACGAGGAGGTACTTGCCGTCGGGCGTCGGGTCGGCGCCGTGGCTGATGTTGATCGACGGGTCCTCGATGCGCGCGATCTCCTTCGGCTCCGCCGGGGAGGTGGTGTCGAGGATGTACGTCTCCTGAAGCGCCGCGATGTACGCGCGGTTGCCCTTCTTGTTGAACGTGATGTCGTGCGTCGACATCCGGTCACCGATGAGCTTGAAGGTCGAGACGTGCTTCGGCTTGCGCGGGTTGCCGATGTCGACGATCTGGATGCGGCCGCCCGGCGGGATGCCCGTGTCGGGGGTCAGCTCGCTGTCGCTGATGTAGACGTACCGGCCGCCGGGGTGCCAGGTGGCGTTGTGGACGCCGTACGAGATCGGCACGAAGCCGATGGACACCGGCTTGGCCGGGTTGGCGATCGAGATGACGAGCAGGCCGGTCTTGGCCTCCTGCTTGATCTGCCGGAAGCACGGCGCGTCGCTGTCGGCGGCGCTGGTGCCGCCGTCGACGCCCAGGAGGACGAGGCTGCCGCGGACCTGGACGTCGTTCTGGCTGACGGGGCACGACAGGAAGCCGGTGACCTTGGGCCGCTCGGGCTTGTCGATGTTGATGAGCCGCAGGCCGCCGGCGTTGCCCTGCGACGGCGCGACGGCGTAGTCGTGGCCCTTCACCGTGGCGAACTCGATGTCGGTGCCGCTCTTGTAGGCGATGTGGGCGACGGGAACGATGTCCTTCCCGACTCCCTTCGCGAGCGGGTCGCCGGTGTACGGCGCGGCGCCGGAAGCGGGCACGGCCAGGAACGGCAGCGCGATCACGGACGCGAGTACGAGGCGGCGCATGGGCACTCTCCTGTAGGGCAACGGCGGGGCCGGTCCCCGACACCCTTCGGCGCCGGGGACCCGCCTCCTGCCTGCGGGACTAGGAAGCGACGATCGGCGGGATGACCTGGCGGGTCACGGAGACGACGTACGTCGTGCCGCTCGCCACCGACGTGCCGGTGACCGTGATCGGGAACTCGGTGCAGATGCCCCGCGTGACCGTGGCCGAGGCGCTGCCGTTCTGCCCGGTCGCGGTCTTGCCCGGCACGCCGAGCGTGAGGGTGTCGCTACCAGGGAGGTACGTGAGCGTGACGACGTACGTCGCGGTGATCTGGAGGCAGGGGTTGGTGCCGGGGTGGTTGTCGTAGACGTGGGTGTCGGTCTCGCCCTGCGCGACGTCGCCGCTGAACGGGCCGGTGCCCTGGGCGGCCGAGGCGGGGAGGGCGAGGACGGTGACGAGGCCGAGGGCGCCGAGTACGGACGTGCGCATGCGGGTGCTCCCTGGAGCGTGAGGGGTAAGGGGTGCACAAAGTAAGGCAAACCGGGCGCCGGAGTCACTACCGGCTCAGCGGGAGCCGCACCGTGAACGTCGCCCCGCCGCCCGGCGTCGTACCGGCGGACACCGTGCCGCCGTGCGCCTTCGCGAGCGCCGCGACGATCGCGAGGCCGAGCCCGGTGCCGCCCTCGGCCCGCGTCCGTGACTCGTCGGCGCGGTAGAAGCGTTCGAACACGCGTTCCTGCTCCTCGGGCGCGAGACCCGGCCCGTGGTCGGCGACGTCGAGCGCGGCGTGCCCGCCGTCGGAGCGCAGCCGGACCTCGACGGGCGTGCCCGCGGGCGTGTGCTTCAGGGCGTTGGCGAGGAGGTTGCCGAGGACCTGGCGCAGCCTGGGCTCGTCGCCGACGACCTCGTACGTCCCCTCGGCCGCGTCGAGCGTGACCGCGCGGTCGGGGTCGAGCACACGCGCGTCGTGCACGGCGTCGGCGGCGACGCGGACGAGGTCCACGACGTCGCGGGCCAGCGGGCGCTCCTCGTCGAGCCGCGCGAGCAGCAGCAGGTCGTCGACGAGCAGGCCCATCCGCGCGCCCTCGTCCTCGATCCTGCGCATGAGCCTCGGTACGTCCTCCGGCCCGGCCGCCCCCTGCCGGTACAGCTCCGCGAACCCGCGGATCGACGTCAGCGGCGTCCGCAGCTCGTGGCTCGCGTCTGTGAGGAAGCGTCGCATCCGCTGTTCCGACGCCGCCCGTACCCGGAACGCGCCCTCGATCTGATGCAGCATGGCGTTCAGCGCGGTGGCGAGCCTGCCGACCTCGGTACGTGGGTCGCCCTCGGGGACGCGGCGCGAGAGGTCGCCGGCGGCGATCGCGGCGGCCGTCTCCTCGACCTCGGCCAGCGGCCGGAGGCTCTGGCGGACGAGCACGTAGCCCAGCGCGCCGAGCAGCGCGAGCACGGTCGCGCCGATGACCAGCTCGAGGACGACGAGGCGGCGTACGGTGCCTGCCTCGTCCGACACGTCGCGCGCCAGCAGGACCGTGGCGCCGTCGGGCCGGTCGAGCGCGACGGCCCGCCACTCCCCCGCGCCGAACACCCTGCCGCGCGGCACGTCCACCGGCAGGTCAGGCGGCTCCTGCCCGTCGGGCAGCGGCGTCTCCGCGTTCACGGCACCCGAGGGGCCGACGACACGGAGGTAGTACTGCTGCGGCAGCCCGGGGTTGCGGTCGCGCGGGTCAAAGACTCCAGGGACCCTCCGCCGAGCCTGGTCGCGGGCCGTCCGGACCAGCTGGTCGTCGACGCGGTCGTAGAGGTACGACCGCAGCGACGTCGCCGCCGCGAACCCCGACAGCGCCAGCGCCCCCGCCACCGCCGCGAGCAGCGTGGCGACGAGCTTGATGCGCAGCGGGGTGCGCGACCAGACGGTCATGGCCGTGGCAGCCGCAGGGTGTAGCCGACGCCGCGCAGCGTGTGCAGCAGCCGCGGCTCGGTGGTGTCGACCTTGCGGCGCAGGTAGGAGACGTACGACTCGACGACGTTGGCCTCGCCGCCGAAGTCGTAGTTCCAGACGTGGTCGAGGATCTGCGCCTTGGAGAGGACGCGGCCGGCGTTCTGCAGGAAGTAGCGCAGCAGCTTGAACTCCGTCGGCGACAGCGCGACCAGCTCGCCGGCCTTCCAGACCTCGTGCGTGTCGTCGTCGAGCTCGATGTCGGCGAACGTCAGCCGGGCCGTGTCGGCGACCGTCGCGCCGTTGCGGCGCAGGATCGCGCGGATGCGCGCGACGACCTCCTCGAGGCTGAACGGCTTCGTGACGTAGTCGTCCCCGCCGAGCGTGAGGCCGGTGACCTTGTCCTCGGTGGAGTCGCGCGCGGTGAGGAACAGCACCGGGCACTGCACGCCCTCGCCGCGCAGGCGCCGTACGACCTCGAAGCCGTCGAGGCCGGGCATCATCACGTCGAGCACGAGCAGGTCGGGGCGCTGCGCACGGGCCGCGGTGAGCGCCGCGTTGCCGTCGGCGGCCGTCGCGACGTCGAACCCGGCGTACCGCAGGCTCGCCGAGAGCAGCTCGCGGATGTTCGGCTCGTCGTCGACGACGAGCAGTCTCGCCTCGGTGCTCATCGCGGTCATGGTGCCAGCACCAGCAGGAACTCCAGCGCGCCGGTGTCCTCGACCTCCGCGGGCCCGAAGCTCGGGCTCGGGATGCCCCAGTCGGCGAAGGTGAGCGGGATCGAGCCGTTGACCTCCATGCGTGCCCCCGACCTCCGCGCCTTGACGTCGAACGTCACCGGCTTGGTCACCCCGCGCAGCGTCAGGTCGCCTGTGGCCTTCGCCGTGACGGTCGCGCCGTCGGCGGGCAGCGACCCGAGCTCGATCGGCTCGGTCAGCGCGAACTCCGACGTCGGGAACTCCGACACCGCCATGATCCGCGAGCGGTACTGGCCGTCGCGGCGGTCGCGGTCGCTCGTGACCGACGCCATGTCGACGGTGAACGCCGCCTTCGTCACCGTGGCGTCGTCGAGGGTGATCCCGCCGGTGACCTCGTTCGTGCGGCCGACGGCGGTGACGTTCTGGCCGAAGAGCACCTCGTCGACGCGGTAGCCGACCTGCGACTCGCCGGTGACGGTCCAGTCACCGGGTCCGGCGGCAGTGGCGGACGGCGCGGGCGCGCCCGTCGTGTCGGAGAGCGTCAGCTCGGCGGCGGGGTCGCCCTCGACGACGTTGGCGTAGACCCACGCGCCGCCGACGACGAGCGCGGCGATCGCGAGCGGGACGCAGAGGAGGAGTACAAGACGGCGGGACAAGGCAGCCTCCTGGTCGGTGGGGTCGGTGGAGCCATCGTCGCCCGGGGTCCTGACCACGCGCTGACCGCAACCTGTGAGGTCGCTGTGAGGAGGCGGGAACGCGCAACCGCCCGCGTCCGGAGGCTTCCGGACGCTAACGTCACCGTTGATCGACGTTCGACACATGCCCGAGGGGAGCCATGTCCGAGTCCATCACGCGCACCGAGATCCTGCGCCTTGCGGCCCAGGAGTTCGGCCGGAAGGGTTTCCGGGGCGCGCGCCTCGACGACGTGGCCAACCGCCTCGGCGTGACCAGGCAGGCGCTGTACTACTACTACCCGACGAAGACGGCGATCCTGGCCGATCTCTACGAGCGGTTCTTCGAACGCCTCGAGGCCGCCCTCGACGCCGCCGAGGCCGAGCACGTCGACCGCGGCCGCGGGCGCTTCGACGCGATGCTCGAGGCGCACATCCGTACGGTCGCCGAGTCGCCCGAGCTGTCCGCGATCTTCACGCAGGAGTGCAGCGCGCTCCCCGCGGAGACCGACGAGAAGGTGGGGGCGCGGCGGCTGGCGTACGAGGCCCGTCTCCTGGCGGCGTACGACGAGGGCGTACGCCTCGGCGAGCTGCGCGACGACGCGTCGCCGTCGGTGACCGTCTCGCTCGCCATTGGCGCGGCGAGCTGGATCTTCCGCTGGTACCGCAACGACCAGGGGCTCAGCCCCGCCGAGCTGGCCGGCGTCGCCGTCGACCTGCTCGGGACCGGGTACCGCAAGGCCCCCGCGCGCAAGCGGGCCGCCGCGCGCTGACGTTCGCCGAACGCCGTTCACCCGCTCGTCGATCCTGCGAGAGTGCCGCCATGGGCACGGGTGAGGAGCCGTCCTTCGCCGAGCGGTACGGCGGCGTCGGCGTCCTCATCGCGCTCGTGGCGGTGTTCGGCGCGCTGCGGCCGAGCGCGTTCCCGACGGCCGACAACCTGCTCGCCGTCCTCGGCAACGAAGCCGTCACCGGCATCGTCGCGCTCGGCGTCCTCGTACCCCTCGCCGCGGGCACGGCCGACCTGTCTGTGGGCGGCATGACGACGCTCGCCGTCGTGCAGGTGACGTGGCTGTTCCAGGCCACGCACGGCCGCATGCCGGTCCCCGTGGCGGTCCTCGTCGTGCTGCTCACCGCCGTGCTCGCGGGCCTCGGCAACGACCTCCTCGTCGTCAGGGCGAGGCTCCAGCCGCTCGTCGCCGCGCTCGTCACGCTCGGCACCGGCGCCGTTCTGGGCGGTGTCGCGCACGTGCTCGGCGACGGCGAGACCGTCAGCCGCGACGTCCCCAGGTCGTTCAGGGCGTGGGGTGACAGCGCGGTCCTCCGGGTGCCGGTGACGGCGATCGTCTTCGCGGCCCTGGCCGTGCTCCTCTGGTACGTCCTCGCGCGGGTGCCGCGCGAGCGCGCCGTGCCGTTCGCGTACGTCGCGTCCGCCGTCGCCGCCGCGACCGCCGGCATCGTGCTCGCCGCCAGGCTCGGGTCCGGCCCGCCGGGGGCGGGGGCGCCGTACCTGCTGCCGGCGTACGCCGCAGCGTTCCTCGGGGCGGCGACCGTCCGGCCCGGCAGGTTCACCGTCGGCGGCCTCGTCGTCGCGGTCGCGATCCTCGCCGTCGTCGTCAACGGCACGCAGCACCTCGGCGCGCCGTACTGGACGGTGGACGTGGTGCACGGTGTCGGGCTCGTGGTGGGCGTCCTGCTGTGGCGCCGCCTCGGCGGTACGCTCCTTGCGCGCAAGTAAGTCCGTCGAAGGGCCGCCCGTGCTCCTCACCGACCTGCTGCGGCAGGCGCCGACGCACCCGGTGATCACCTTCCAGGACGAGCGGGTGACCTACGCCGGCCTGCTCCGCCGCGTCGAACGCCGCGCCGCCGGCCTCCGCGAGTGGGGCGTCGAGGCGGGCGACCGGGTGGCTCTGCACATGCCCAACCGCGTCGAGTGGATCGAGGTGTGGTTCGCGACGGCGTGGCTCGACGCGAGCCTCGTGCCGTTGGACACGCGGTGGTCCGACGCGGAGGTGCGTGCCGCGCTGGAGCGCTCCGGCGCGCGGTGGCTCGTCTGGAACCCGTCGACGCCCGCGGAGCACCCGGCGCGTGTGCACGTGCTCGTTCGCGATCTGGCGCTCACGCTGACCCAGGAGCTGCCGTACGCCGAGGAGCCGCTGCCCAGCGCCGAGACCGAGCGGGCCGGCAACGCCGAGCTCGTCCGCGAGGCGCGGGCGCTGCTCGTGGACGGCACCGTGCTCGTGGCGGACCCGCTCTCGGGGCGCGGCGGGCTCGCGTTCCTCGCGGCGCTCGCGCACGGCGCCGACGTCGTGCTCGCGGACCCCTGACAGGTCAGCGCCGCGACAGCGCGCGCGTCGCGACGTACCGCGCGACGGCGAACACCGCGACCATGGGCCCCACGCGGACCAGCCACGGCCACGAAACGCCGGTCTCCGTGAGATCCAGCACGAGGGCGATGGCGACCATGACGAGCGCGGCGACGACGGTCGGCAGCATGCCGTTCAGCGTAGTCTCGGCGGCGATGACAGAGATCGCCCGGCTGCTCGCCGCCAACGCCTCGTACGCCGCCTCCCGCCCCTCCGTCGTACCGGACCCGAGACCCAGCCGGCGCATCGCCGTCGTGACGTGCATGGACGCGCGCATCGACGTGTTCGCGGCGCTCGGGCTGAGCCTCGGCGAGGCGCACGTCATCCGCAACGCCGGCGGCCGCGTCACCGAGGACGTCCTGCGCAGCCTCGCGCTGTCGTCGCACGTCCTCGGCGTCGACACCGTCGTCGTCATGCAGCACACGAAGTGCGGCCTCCTCGGCGTCACCGACGACGACCTGCGCGAACGCACCGGCGCGGACCTCGGCTTCCTCGCCATCCACGACCACGCCGTGGACCTGCGCACCGACGTCGACACGCTGGCGGGCACGTCGTTCCTCGCGCCGGTGCAGCGGATCGCGGGGCTCGTGTACGACGTGGAGACGGCACGCGTCGAGGACGTCTGCCGCTGGGAGCGTTCCGGCTAGGGAACGTGCGAGACCGGCGAGTCGCGGCCTCACCCTCGTTCTCTGCCGTTCAGTCGCCGGTCTCACGCGTGGTGATCTTCAAGGAACCACGGGTCAGCGGCGCGAACGGACCTGGGCGGGCGCGGTCTGCGTACGGCGCTGGCTCGAGTACGCCGCCGCCGCCGACACGCCCAGCATCCCCGCCAGCATGACGACGGGCGCGGGCACGGAGTCGCCGTCGGTCATGTCGTTCTCGGCGAGCGCCAGCTCGGCCTGGTCGCGCTCCTGCTGCGCCGCACCCGCCTGCGCCTGCACCTGGGTCTGCGCCTGGGTCTGGACGTTCGGGTTGACGTTGACGTTGGGCGGCGGGTTCGCGGGGACGGCCGGCGGCGGGATCGGCGGCAGCAGCGGCGGTACGACGACGCCGGGGCGCGGCCGTCGTTCCGCCGTGGCACCCGGCAGGTCGCACACCACGTCCACGCCGAACGACGTCGCGGGCTCGTCGTGCGCGCGGACGTCGAGGTTGACGGCGTAGCGGCCTGGCGCGACCCCCGCGCAGGAGACGGTGACGCGGACGGGGAGGCGCTGCGCGACGGTGTGGTCGACGTGGTGGAACTCCTCGGGCGTCACCGCGTCGAGCACCGCGGGCTTGTCGCCGGAGAGCGCGGCGTGCACATGAGTCGACGGCGTCCGCGCGCGCACGAGGGCTGCGATCACGCCGTCGATGTGGGACGCGGTGCGGCAGACGGCGGCGCGCCCAGGGGCGACGTCGGCGACGCCGTCGCCGGTGCAGTCGAGGCCGCCCGCCGGGGCGACGGCACCGGTCCGCCTCGCCATGTTCCCGAGGTCGATGGCGCCCTCAGGGTCGGCGGCGACGCCCACCTGCAGAACCTTCGCGGCGGCGTACTTCGCCGCGACGCCGGCGACGTCCGGGCGGCCGTTCGCGCCCCGCGGCGTGCCCTCGGGATTGCGGAACGTCACGTCCGTCGAGTGCAGGACGACGCGCACCGCGCCGTCGCGGAAGCTCGCCTGCTGGCCCGGACGTACGGCGCACCCGGGCGAGTCCGGCTGCACCTCGCAGAACGTCCCGACCGGCGGCACGAGGCAGCCCTCGTTCCGGCCCGCGACCGTCGGCGACTCGCAGCCGGCCATGCCCTCGCCGGTCACGATCTGGTCGAGCCCGATGAGCTGCGTCTCCAGCCCGCCGTCCGCCTCGACCGGCTTCAGCCTGCCGAACGCCGCCACAAAGCCCGCGTCGAGCGGGCCCACGTCGCGCTCCCTGCGGTAGATCGGCGCGCGCGAGTTGGTCTTCGCCTGCGCGATGCCGACCCGCAGGTCCACGATCTTGCCGAGCCTGCGGAACGCGGCGAGCAGGTCGCGCCGGATCCCCGGCAGCGCCCCCTGCATGCTCTTGCTCGTGTCCATGAGGACCATGACGTCGACCCGCGGCTTGACCGGGGGCAGCTCGACGGTGAACGGCACCGTCGCCTGGGTGCCGACTGTCAGCGTGACATCCCTGCGCCGCGGCGTCACGACCGGGGCGTGCGCGGGCGGGTCGATGTCGTCGAACACCGTGTCGTCGATCGCGTCCTTCGCGGGCGGCGGCTCGATGTCGTCACCGGCGTAGCGGAACAGCGCCCGCAGCCCCATGCCGTAGAACGTCGGGTGGCCGCGCCGGTCGGCGGAGACGCGGAACGGCTGCGTGGAGTCGACGGGCGAGAGCGCGACGTACGCCTTCGTGCGCCGGTCACGGCGGTACACCTCGGCGTCGCCGCCGTTGGCGGGGCGTGTGGAGACCACGAGGATGTCCGCGGTGCTGCCGTGCGCGGCCGCCTCGACGCTGCCCTGGAGGCCCGCGCCCTTCTCGGCCGTCCACGTCACGCCATCGTCGGGCGAGCGCAGCACGGTGGCCGGCTTGCTGCCGCCGGGTGCGCTCCACGCAGTGACGCGCGGCGCCTCGGTGTCGGCGTGGAACACGTCCACCGCGGTGATCTCGCCCGCGCCGGCCTGCATCGCGGCGGGCGGCGCGGGAGCGGTCCACGTACGGCCGCCGTCCCTGCTGTGCACGAGGGCGCCGGCGCGTACGGCGTAGAGGTTGTTGGGGCCCTTGGGGTCCAGCGCCAGGGCGGTGATGGCGGGGGCACCGGTCGCGACCTCCGCCGGGGAGGTCCGCAGCGCCCACGACGCGCCGCCGTCCTCGCTGGCGTACAGCAGGGTGCCGACCGTCAGGTAGAGGAAGTCCGGGTTGGCGCCGGCCACGCGGAACAGCCCCGGCGTGCCCGTCGGCGGCAGCCCCGAGTCGGCGAGCGCGAACGTCCCGGCGTCGCCGCTCTCGCTCTTGACGACGCGCGGGCGGCCGGCGTCGTCGAGGACGGCGAAGACCGTACGGTGCTCGCGCCGGTCCTCAGGCACGGCCACCGCGACGACCCGCGCGGTGGTGCCGGCCGGCATGCCGTCGGACGGCGCCGCCTCCAGCGACCAGACCTCGTGCCAGCGGCAGCCGCCGTCGGCGGAGCGCATCAGCGTCGTGCCGTTGGTGGCGTAGAGGATGCGCGGCTCGTACGGGTCGACGGCGTACGACACGAGGTCCTGCCCGGCGCCGCCCGGGCGCGCGCGGAACGCGGGGCCGCCGATCTGCTGCCAGTCCTTGACCGCGCTGACCTGCCCCTCGACGGTGCACGGCGGGATGTCGTAGCGCGGCGTCCGCGAGAGCTTCGGCGTGTTGTCGACGGTGCCCGGCACCTGCGAGCGGACGAACCACACGTCCTGCAGCAGCGGCTCCGGCCCGGTCGGCATCTGCTGCGTGACGACCGTCCAGGTCAGCGCGAGCCGCGAGTCGGGGAGGAACGTCGCGCCCGGCGCGCCCTCCGGCGGCGGCGCGCCTCGCTCCGCGGCGGGCGAGTGGTCGGCGAAGCTGACGACGAGGAGGTTGGCGTCCGGGGAGAAGATGCCGCCGCCGATGAACCAGCGCTCCCCCTCCTCGTCCTGCAGGTACATCGCCGCGCCGAGCCGCCCGTCGGGCGACGCCGTCAGCGAGAGATGTGTGAGACGACGGTGCTCGTCGGTGGCGCGGCGCTGCGTCCACGTCCGGCCGCCGTCGGCGCTGCGCAGGAGGTAGAGGTGCGTGAGGTCCGTCGTCTCGCCGCGCAGGACGTAGACCGTGCCGTCCTTCGTCACCGCGACCGGCGGCACGTCGACCAGCGGCATGGACGGGTCGTACGACGCGATGGCCTTCTTCGCGAACGTCCGCGCGTCGTCGCGCGACCCGAAGAGCAGCACCTTGCCCGCGCCGTCGAGGCAGCTGGCATAGACGGCCTTCTTCGGCCCGGCCGCGATCCGGCAGTCGGCCGCGCCGGCGAGCGCGTAGCCCGTGGCGCCGAACGTCTGCCCGCCGTCGTACGACGCGTGGACGGCGTTCTTCGCGAGGACCAGCACGACGCCGTCGCCGCGCGCGACGAGCGCCGTCGGCGCGGTCGCCGGCACGACACCCGCGCCCTCGAACGCGACGGTGCCGAGCCCGCTCGACGCGTAGCGGAGGACGAGCTGCCCGTCGAGGACGTAGACGTTGCCCGCGTCGTCGGCCGCGACGTCCGTGACGCCGCCGGCCAGCCGCGCGTCGGCCTCGGCGGGGCCGGAGAGCGCCTGCCACGTCGCGCCGCCGTCGGCAGAGGTCCACCGCCAGGAGGACGTACGGCCGGCGGTCGTCAGCCGGTCGTCGGGCGACGCGGGCGTGACCTTGCGCGCGACGGCGTACAGGTTGCCGTGCCTGTCGGCGACGACCCGGGAGTCGTACGCCGGCTGGTTCGGCTTGCTGATCTGGACCTCGAGGTCGAACTGGGTCGCGCCTGGCCGGCGGTCGGCGCCGCTGTGCCCGCGCGCGGGCAGCGCCACCGCCCCGAGCAGCAGGGCGGCGGCGAGCGCCGCGGCCCGGAGCTTCATCGACCTACTTCAGCGGGCCGCGGTAGCGCAGGATGTCGATGCCGCGCGAGTAGTCGATCGTGTAGACGAGCTCCTTGTTGATCCAGAACGCCGCCGACGTCGCGCCGCCGAACGGCAGGTAGAAGCCGACGACCTTGAGCTTGCCCTTCGGCGACACCATGAAGAACTGCGAGCCGTGCTCGTACGAGCCGACCGCGACGACGCCACCGTTCTTGAACGTGGGGTTCTCCTGGAACCAGTGCGAGGAGCAGCCCATGCCGTTGAGCGGCGGGCTGCCGTCGGCGTAGATGCCGTTCACGTACTGGTGGTCGTCGGTCATCTTGAACTTCTTGGTCTTCTTGAAGTTCGTGGTGTCCCAGACGGAGAAGCGGCCGTTGTTCTCGCCGCAGCGCGCCGTGAAGTTGGTCTCGCCGCCGGCCAGCATGAAGCGGTCGTGGCCGCCGCGGGGCCAGCGCACCGAGTGGATGAAGCGCTTGTCGGCGTTGGTGCCTGTGGCGAGCAGCTTCGGCTTGGTGACCGACTTGGTCGCGTCGAGGAACATGATCGGCTGCGACGACGTGAGGACGTAGCCGGGACGGACCTCGGTCTCGTCGTGGTGGCTCTTGCCGGGCAGGCCCTCGTTCCACTTGTCGTCGAGGAGCTTCGGCGCGTCCTTGCGGCGCAGGTCGCTGACCGAGCCGCTCGAGCCCCAGCCGTACTTGCAGCCGAAGAGGCAGGTCGTCGTGTGGTCGCCGGCGCCGTCGAGGGAGGCGATCTCCACCGGCTGCGTCTTCGACTGGAGGTCCCAGACGTGCAGGGTGTCGTTGGGGAGCGACTCCGAGAACAGCATGTAGCGCGCGTCCGGGGACACGGCCACGTCCTCGTTCTCGAACATGAAGCCCAGCGGCGTCGTGGACAGCAGCGCGGGGTTCAGCGGGTCCTTGATGTCGTAGATCGAGAAGTTCTTCCAGCTCGTGACGAAGAGGTACTTGCCCACCACGCGCGCGCCGGTCGCCGTACCGACCTCGAACGGGATGAACTTCACGTGGTCGACGTTGTCGGACGTCCAGCCACCGGCGGTGGGGCCCGCCTGCGCGGACGGCAGGACCGACGCGACAGCGGCGAGCACGGACAGGACGGTGACGCGGACCTTCACGGGGGTTCCTCCGGGGCTGAGGGGCGTTCCCCTCCATTCGGTGGCGGACCCCGGAGTCCTGCCGCGCCGGACGTCCCGTCACGGGAGTGACCGTGCCCTGTCCCGTGCCCCGAAGGACATGGCCGCCGCGCGGGCACTGCCGGACGATGCGCCATGCCGTATGCACACAGGGAACGACCCCACGGGCCGCGGGGCGGGGAGGAACAGGCGGGGGGACCCGGCGCGCCGCTCGCCTGGCTGCACCGCGCCGCGGGGAACGCGGCGGTGAGCCGCCTGCTCGCCGAGGCGACGCAGCGCCCGCCGGCGACCGTTCAGCGTGTCGTGTACGGCAGTATGGCGGCGATGTGGCAGGGCGTCGCCCCTCACTACGATCCGGGGCTGATCGCGCGGATCATCGGCGCCGACGCCGCGCTGGCCGCGCTGTACCGGGATGCCGAACAACAGCTCCCCGTCAGCGACTTCCACGTCGACGCGGCCCTGGCCGACCCGATGGCCGCTCCGCCGCTGCCCCAGCAGCCCGGGCTCTACCGGGTGGGCTACCCCGACGCCGCCCCTGCCGATCCCCACTTCTTCGTCGCGTCGATCCTGCACGAGCTGGGCCACGTCGCCATGCCCGCGACGTACCGGACCCACCGGGCGGCCGAGGAGATGGACTACCCCGAGCTCTGGGCCGCGAACATGCACCTCCCGATGCCCGCTCTCGGGTCGGGGGGCGAGTCCGCGCAGGCGGCCTCCTACCGCCGGCAGAAGGCGGTCATCGAACGCAACTGGGCCGACCTGCGCACGCTGTTCGAGGGCGAGGAAGACCAGTTCACGGCGCCCCAGCTCGCGCACGTCACCCGCAGGCTCGACTACGCGGAGGCCAGCGCGCACCAGCACAACGAGACCGTGCTGGGCGACCTCATGTACTGGCTCGCGGCGAACGGGCACGCGGCGACGAGGACGTACCGGTTCGCGGCGCGCATGCTGCGCGAGGCCAACGACCGCAGGGCGAGGCCGGGGACCGAGGCGCGTGTCGTCGACCGCGACGCGTGGTGGTTCCAGTTCTGGAAGTGGTAGCCCTCAGGCCAGCACCGACGTCTGGCCGGGCGACACCACGGTGATCTGGCCGGCCCAGGCGCACAGGCACTGCGACGTCGCCGTGACCACCGGCTTGCCGCCGACGAGCACCGTCGGCGAGCCGGGCGTCCACGGGGCGGGGATGACCGGTACGCACGGCATCGGCGTCAGCACGCCGAGCGCGGCGGCCGTCGCCGCCGCCACCATGGGGTTCGCCGGCGACCGGCACATCCCGAACGGCATGACGTTGAGCAGCGGCACGGAGTCGGTGACCGCCGCGGCGGGGCGCGAGCAGCCGAGCACGCGCGCGGCAGGGAGCACGACGAGCGCGCTCGGGGCGGCGCCCATCGTGCAGGCGAGCTGCGCGCCGGCGACGACGACGGGGGCCGCCATCAGGCGGGTCCGGTGAGGAAGCCGCCGGCGTAGACGACGGGGACGCACTCCTGCGGCGTACGGGTCACCGCGGTCGCCACGCAGGTCACCTCGACGGTGAGCTCGTCGGTGGCCGCGAGGACCAGCGGCGAGCCGAGCGCCAGCGGGCGCGCGTCCGGCGTGTCCGCGTGCAGGGAGAACAGCAGCACCCCGGAACGCAGCACGCGCACGTCGACCGAGTCGCCGTCGCGGTTCATGAGCACGAGGTCGGTGAGCGCCAGCCCGGAGCCCTCCGGCCACCCGGTGTCACCTCGCGGGAGGGACGCGCTGCCGGTCTCGCCGTCCGCGCGCGGCGCGGGGATCGTGAGCGAGGTGCCGTACGGCGTCGTCAGGGGCCCCGGCGCGGGCGAGGCCTGCTTCTTCGCCAGGTCGAGCTGCGCCGCCGCCGCGTCGGCGGCCTCGCGCTGCGCCCGCGCCGCTGCCCGCTGCACCGCCGCGGCGTCCTTGGCGGCCGCCAGCTCGGCGGCAGTGGACTGGCGCGCCGAGGTCCGCGCGCGGGGGAACACGGCGTCGAGGCCGCCGGCGAGCGTGACGAGCAGCGCCGCGAGCAGGGTCAGGAGGACGACGGCGAGCAGCGCGAGCCGCACCGCCCAGGCCGCGACGTACGGCCGCTGGAGATACACGACGCTCGCCGTCGCCGGCACCTCCCCGTCGTACGACGCGGTCACCGTGACGACGCGCGCGCGCGGGAGGCCGAGGAGGAGGCGCCGGCGGGGGCGCACGCGCAGCCGCACCCCGGCCCTCTCCCCTGGCGCCACCGTGATCGCCGCGGCCGAGAACGCGTACCGCAGCACGTCCTCGTCGTCCGCCGCGGCGAGTCGTACGTCCGCGGGCGCGTTGCCTGCGTTGACGACGTCGAGGTCGTACGCCGCCGGGCCGCGGCGGCGGCGCAGCCCTGGACGGACGCCGAGCGCGACGTCGGCGAAGGGCGCCACGATCGCCGTGCCCTCCTCCACCGTCGCCGACGTGGTGTCCTCGCGGGACCGGACGCGGACGCCGAAGCGGCGTACTCCGGCGGGGACGGCGGGCCCGCGGGGCGGCGCGAACACGACGTTCGCGACGCCGGAGTCGCCGGGCATGAGGAGCAGCCTGCCCGGCACCACGCGCGCCCAGCCCGCCGGCTCGCCCACGACGTCGAGGTCGAGCTCGTCGACGACGTCGCCGTCGTTGAGAACCCGGACGGACACGGTCGTCTCGCTCCCGGGCACCGGCTCGACGAGGTGCTCCGAGAGGGTGGCCGCGACGCTCATGGCGGCGACGCTAGGCGCGTCGCGACGGCGTGCCGATGGCCGCGCGGCCAGGCATTCGGGCAGCACATGGGGTCCGTCAAGACCGCGTCAAGAGAACGTCAAGGGGCGGGGAGCACGATGCGTTCCCCCTGAACCCTGGCGGTGACGAGATGACGTGCGTCTACCTGTACGCGCCCGACGAGATCCTCAGGGCCGGCCTCGCCGCCCAGCTCACGGGCGCCGACGACATGGTCGTCGCGCCGCCGACGAACGCCACCGTCGACGCCGACGTCGCGGTCGTCGCGGCCGACGACGTCGACGAGCCGACGCTGCGTACGGTCCGCGCGCTCCCGCATCGCGGCTGCGCACGGGTGCTGCTGCTGCTCGCGAAGGTCGACGAGCGCGCGGTGCTCGCCGGTGTCGAGGCGGGCGCGTGCGGCATCCTGCGCCGCTCCGGCCTGACCCGGGGGGCGCTGGTGGACGCCGTACGGTCGGCGCACGCCGGCGGCGGCACGCTGCCGCCGGACATGCTCGGGCTGCTGCTCGCGCAGGTCGGCGTGATGCAGCGGCACGAGCTGCGGGGCGTGCCGATGGCGTACGGCCGCCTCGCCGACCGCGAGCTGCAGGTCCTCCGCCTCGTCGCCGACGGGTACGCCACCGCCGAGATCGCGCAGCGGCTGTCGTACTCCGAGCGCACCGTCAAGAACGTCATCCAGCAGGTCGTCACGCGGCTGCAGCTGCGCAACCGCTCGCACGCCGTGGCGTACGCCGTGCGCGAGGGCCTGATCTGATGATCCACGAGGTCGACGAGGCGCTGCGCGCGCTGTTCGTCCGCGACGTGCTGGAGGGCACCGACGTCGAGGTGCGCTTCGACGCCCCGACCAAGGACTGGGCGTCGCGGCGCAACCGCCCCGCCCTGAACCTCTTCCTCTACGACATCCGCGAGGCCGCCGGCGAACGCCGCTACGGCGACGTCCCCGTCCGCGACGACGACGGCGCGGTGGTGTCGCGGCGGCCGCTGTCGCGGCGGTTCACGCTGTCGTACCTCGTCAGCGCGTGGACCGCGAAGGCGGAGGACGAGCACCGCATCCTGGCCGGGGTGCTCGGCTGCCTGGTGCGCGCCGACGAGCTCGACCGGACGCTGCTGACCGGCGGGCTCGCCGACGCGGGCGAACCGGTCCAGGTGACGGTCGGCGCCGCCCCGAAGTCCGACAAGCACGCGACCGACATCTGGCCCGCGCTCGGCGGGGAGCTCAAGCCGGCGCTCGACGTCGTCGTCACCGCGCCGCTGCGGCCCGAGGTGTCGGTAGCGGTCGCGCCGCCGGTGACCGAGCCGCTGAGGCTGCGGGTGCCGTACGGCGAGACGACCGAGGAGACCGGAGGGTGGCGGCCCCGGTGGAGCGCGCCGCGGCACCGGTGAACGCCGTCGCGCTGGTCCGCGCGCTCTACGACCCCGTCGCCGCACTCGTCGCGGCGCGGCGCGGCACCGGCGACGACGTCGACGACCGGTTCCTCGGGCTCTACGTCGGCGACGCCGAGGTCGACGCGCTGCTCGCGGCACGGCGTACGCCGTGGCCTCCCGCGGTGCCCGTCGGGACGGGCGGGCTCGACGCGCTCGCGGCCGCGTTCGGCCTCTCGGCGCTCGACCTCGCGCTGCTCGTCGTCGCGGTGGCGCCGGACGTGGAGCCGGCGTTCGAGCGGCTCTACGCCTACCTCAACGACGACGTGAGCCGCCGCCGCGCCTCGGTGGGCCTCGCGCTCGCGCTCTGCGGCGCCGACCCCGCCGACGGCCCCGCGCGGGCGCGGCTGGGCCCGGCGGGGCCGCTCGTGGCGCACCGCCTCGTGCACGTGGACGACGCGGACCGGCCGTTCCTCACCCGCGCGGTCCGCCCCGCCGACAGGGTCGTCGCGCACCTGCTGGGCGACGGCACGTACGACCCGGTCGTCGCGGCCGCGCTCGGCGAGCCGCCGGTGCCGCTCGACGTGCTGCCCGACCTCGCCAAGGCGCTCGCGGGCGGGGCGCGCCTCGCGTACGTCCAGGAGACGCCGGGCTCCGCGGGCCGCGCGGGGGCGGCGGCCGCGATCGACGCCGCGGGCCTGGCGGTGCTGCCGGTCGACCTGTCGCGCGTCGCGGACCCGGCGGAGTGCGCGGCGCTCGCGGCGAGGGAGGCGCTGCTCACCGGCGCCGGCCTGCTGGCGGGGCCGGTGGAGGCGCCGCCGCGCGCGTTCGCCGAGCTGGGCTGCGTGACCGTGCTGTACGGCCGCGCGACGTGGGACCCGTACTGGTCCACGCAGGTGCCGTACGTCGTCCAGGCACCGGTTCCCGGCGCGGCCGAGCGCGCGGCGCTGTGGCGGGCGCTGGCCGGCGCCGACCTGGCGGACGTACCCGGCGACGAGGTCGTGCTCTCGCCCGACGGGATGCGCCGCGCCGTCGCCGCCGCGCGCCTCGGCGGCGGCACACCGGACAGGGCCGCTCTCGTCGCGGGCGCGCGGACGCAGAACGGCGCCGCGCTCGAGCGCCTCGCCCGCCGCGTCCGGCCCGCCGTCTCGCTGGACGACGTCGTGCTCGCCGAGGAGACCCGCACGCAGCTCGAGCACGTCGTCGATCGCGCGCGGCACCGCCTGCGCGTCGTCGGCGAGTGGGGGATGCGCCCCGGCGGCGGGCGGGGGCACGGCGTGACGGCGCTGTTCACGGGCGAGCCGGGGACGGGCAAGACGACGAGCGCCGAGGCGCTGGCGCACCGGCTCGGGCTCGACCTCTACGTCGTGGACCTGTCCCGCGTCGTCGACAAGTACGTCGGGGAGACCGAGAAGAACCTCGAACGCGTCTTCGACGAGGCGGAGGGCGTCAACGGCGTGCTGCTCTTCGACGAGGCGGACGCGCTGTTCGGCAAGCGCTCCCCCGTCGGCGACGCGCACGACAGGCACGCCAACATCGAGGTGGCGTACCTGCTCCAGCGGATGGAGAGCTTCGACGGGCTCGCGGTGCTCGCGACCAACCTCCGCGGCAACGTCGACGAGGCGTTCCTCCGCAGGCTCGACGCGATCGTCGACTTCGCGCCGCCCGACGCGGCAGCGCGCGCCGACCTGTGGCGCCGCTGCCTCGGCCGCGTGCCGCGGGACGACGTGGACGTACGGCTGCTCGCCGAGCGGTTCGACCTCTCCGGCGGCGGCATCCGCTCCGCGGCGGTCGCGGCGGCGTACGGCGCGGCGGCGAGCGGCCTGCCCGTGACGACGGCCGGCCTCGTGGCGGCGGCGCGGGCCGAGTACCGCAAGCTCGGCCGGCTCCTCACCGACCTCCCCGCCGGCTGACGCCGAGGCTCGCGACGGCCTCGTGCGCGACGCGGTCGGCCGCGCGCTCGTCGGCGTCCCCCGGGTCGCTCACCCGCAGCCCGTTGCCGGTGTCGGTGCCGGCTACCGCGCCGCGCCGCTGCTGGCCGACGTGGGCGAGCTCGTGCGCGAGCGTGTGCAGCCCGGCGGGCGAGCCCGGGTCGTACGCGCCCGCGCCGAAGACCACGTGGTCGCCGCTGGTGTACGCCCGCGCGGAGACCGCCGCGGCAGACCGTGCGGCCGCTGCGTCGGTGTGCACGCGGACCGAGGACAGGTCGGTGCCGAGGGCGCGTTCCATGGTGCGCTGGACCGCCGGGTCCAGCGGCGTGCCGCCGCCGGAGACGACGGCGCGCACCGCGGCGCCGACGGCGGCGTTGCCCGCCGCGCGGTGCAGGTCGACCAGCGGCTCCGTCCTGCCCTGAGGACCGGCCGGCCGCGCCGGCGCGGGACGCGCGTGCTCGTGCGCTGTCTCGTCGTGCGCCATCCCGCGAGCGTCCTCCCCGCGCGGGAACGGCGCCACGGTCCGGCGCGCGCCGGACGGTGCACCGGCGCTGCCTCAAAGGGCGGCCGCGGTCTGCCCCCTGCGCTTCCCCCGCGCCCGTTCCCGCGGCCCCCGCGGCGCACGAGACTCGCGGCATCCACGGAAGGGGATCGCGATGCCGACCTATCTCTCCCCCGGGGTCTTCGTCGAGGAGATGCCGTCCGCGTCGAAGCCCATCGAGGGCGTCGGCACGGCCGTCGCGGCGTTCGTGGGCTTCGCGGGCATCGGGCCGTTCGACACGCCGGTGAAGGTGACCAACTGGTCGCAGTTCACGAAGACGTTCGGGTACTACGTCGACGGCGCTTACCTCGCCCACGCGGTGTTCGGCTTCTTCCTCAACGGCGGCGGCGAGTGCTACGTCGTCCGCGTCGGCGCCGACGCCGCGCCCGCGCTCGACGCGCCCGCCACGGCCGACGACACGAAGGACACCGCCGCGCTGAAGCCGGCCGGCGCGCAGGCCGCGCTGCCCGCCGGCACCGTCGGCGCGTTCACCGTGACGGCGCGCGGCGACGCCGCGGGCCCCGTCGTCCTGGAGGTACGGCCCGACGACCCGCCGGCCCCGGACACGTTCACGCTGCTGGTGAAGCAGGGCGGCCGCGTCGTCGACACCCTCACCGGGCTCTCCGTACGGCCCGACGCCGAGAGGTACGCGCCCACGTACGTCACCGAGCAGTCGACGCTCGTGACGATGGTCGCGACGCCGGACGCGGAGGTCGCGAAGCCGCCGCCGCTCGGCGAGGTCGTCCTCGCCGCGCCGCCGCCGGTGCCCGCGCTGCCGCCCGAGACGGTGACCGCGTCGATGTACATCGGCGACTCGTCCGCCAGGACCGGCATGGGCGGCCTGGAGACCATTGACGAGATCACGATGCTCTGCGTCCCCGACCTCATGAGCGCCTACGAGCGCGGGGCCGTCGACCCCACCGGCGTCAACGCCGTGCAGAAGGCGATGGTCGCCCACTGCGAGGGCATGCAGGACAGGATGGCGATCCTCGACCCGCTGCCGGGGCTCGACGCGCAGGGCATCTACACGTTCTGGGACGGCGTCGCGGGGTCGAAGTACGCGACGCTGTACTGGCCCTGGATCAAGACGCTCGACCCGCTCTCCGACAAGGTCCGCGCGATGCCGCCGAGCGGCCACATCGCCGGCATCTGGGGCCGCAGCGACGACACCCGCGGCGTGCACAAGGCGCCCGCGAACGAGCCGATCCGCGGCGCCGTCGACGTCGAGTGGACGACCACGACCGGCGAGCAGAACACGCTGAACCCGCTCGGCGTCAACTGCATCAGGCCGTTCCCCGGCCGCGGCCCCGTCGTCTGGGGCGCGCGCACGCTCGCGACGAAGAACGAGCCCGACTGGAAGTACGTCAACGTCCGGCGGCTCTTCAACTTCCTCGAGGAGTCCATCGCCGGCGGTACGCAGTGGTGCGTGTTCGAGCCCAACGACGAGGCGTTGTGGGCGCGGATCCGGCGCAGCATCTCGGCGTTCCTCGTCATGCAGTGGCGGGCCGGCGCGCTGTTCGGCTCCACACCCGGCGAGGCGTTCTACGTGAAGTGCGACGGCGAGAACAACACCGCCGAGTCCATCGACGCCGGCCAGGTGATCTGCGAGATCGGCGTCGCGCCGGTCAAGCCCGCGGAGTTCGTGATCTTCCGGCTGTCCCAGTTCTCGGGCGGCGCCAGCCTCACCGAGTAGTACCCAGGAGGAGACATGGCGTTCGCCACCGGCGACGGCGCGGTCGCGTACAAGTTCGCGTTCAAGATCGACGGCATCACCTGCCCGTCCGTCATCGACGTCAGCGGCCTCAAGCTCGAGGTCGACATGATCGAGACGAAGACGCAGACCTCCGACGGCAAGCTCGTCATCTCCCACGTGCCGGGCGCGTACAAGCCGGGCGAGATCACGGTCACCCGCCAGCTCACCGACGACCTCGCGATCAGCGACTGGCTCGGCGTCGTCATGAAGGGCGACCCCGTCGCCGCGCGCAAGGCCGCGACCGTCGACGTGTTCGACCTCACCGGCGCCAAGATCAAGAGCTACTCGTTCTCGAACGTCTGGGTGAAGTCGGTCGAGACGAGCTCGTTCAAGGCCGGCAGCAACGAGCCCATGACCGAGAAGTTCACGATGACGTGGACCGAGGCCGAGGTGACGAAGTGACGCGGGCGCCGAGCGCGGCCGAGGTCGCGGCGGCCCGCGCGCTGGCCCCGCAGGCCGGCGTTGCGACGGCGGCAGGCCCCGCCGCGGAGCCGACGGAGTTCGACTTCGTGCTCCCCCGCGGCTACACCGACGAGCGCGGCCGCGTGCACCGCACCGGCACGATGCGGCTCGCGACCGCGCGGGACGAGCTGGTCCCGTTGATGGACGCGCGGGTGCGCGACAACCAGGCGTACCTCACGGTCGTCCTGCTCTCCCGCGTCATCACGCGGCTCGGCGACGTCGACCGGGTCGACGACGCGGTCGTCGAGACGATGTGGGCGACCGACGTGGCGTTCCTCCAGGACCTGTACCGCAGGGTCAACACCGAGGGCCACACGCGCGCCTCGGTCTGCTGCCCCGCCTGCTCGGAGGAGTTCGCGGTCGACATGGCCGGTGGGCGCCTGGGGGAATCGTGACGACGGCGCCGGACCGGCTGTTCGAGGAGGTGGCGTACCTCGCGTTCCACTTCCACTGGTCGCACGCGGAGATCGTCGACCTCGAGCACCCGCTGCGCCGTCGGTACGTCGACGAGGCCGGCCGCATCGCCGAACGCGTCCGCGAGGGCAGGCCGTGACCCCCCTGGCGACGACGCTCGGCGCGCCGCCACGCGTCGTGGACGACCGCCACGAGCGCCGCCTCGCCGCGTGGCGCCCCGTACGCCTCACGTCGTCGCTCGGCCACGGCGCCCGCGGCGCGCTGCTCGGCCACGTCCGGCTCCCGCTGCTCGCGGCCCCGCCGCCCGCGCCGCCCGCGCAGGCCGCGCCTCGGGTCGCGCCCGTGCCCGCCCCCGCCGTACGCCGCGAGCCACCCGCCGAACGGACGCCGCCCGCCGTCCAGCACGCCCGCGCGGTGCTCGACCCCGCGCACAGGCCCGGCGCGCGCGACGCGCTGCGGGCGGAGGCGGCCGAGGTGGCGCGGAGGACGAGCCGTACGCCGCCGCCCCGCCCCGCGCCACCGCCGCCCGCCACCGCCCCGCCTGTCACGGCGCCCGCCGCCGGCGCGCCCGACGACGCCGCGCTCGACCGCCAGGCGCGCCTGCTCTACCCGCGCGTCCGCGCGTTGCTCGACGCCGACCTCGCGCGCGACCGGCAGCGCGCGGGGCCGTACCCGGCAGGGCGGTGACCGGTGAGTGACGTCGTCGCGGGCTTCAGCGTCAAGCTCGACGACCTCGACCTCGGCATGTGGACGGAGGTCGCTCTCGGCGGCATGTCGATCACGATCGAGCAGCGCCCGGACGGCGGGGCGTCGGGGACCGTGCACCAGCTCCGCGGCCAGATCGAGTACGACAAGATCACGCTGAGCCGGGTCATGACGGACGGCGCGTCGATGATGGCGTGGTTCCGCAAGCAGGCGCGCGAGACACGGCGGATGCACGGCGAGATCGTCGTGTACGCCTCCACGGGACAGCCGCTCCAGCGGTGGAGCTTCATCGAGGCGATCCCGGTCCGCTGGACGATCCCGCCGATGCGCAGCGGCGACCTCGCCGCCGTCGTCGAGACGCTCGAGATCGCGCACCAGGGGTTCGTGGACTAGCCGTGACCCTCCAGGCCGCGAGCGACACCAAGCTCGAGAAGGCGCACCTCACCATCAAGCCGGTCACGGCCGCGGGGGCCGACGCCGGCTCGCCGCGGACGCTGGCGCTGCACTTCAACCCCACCGACTACCGCGTCACGAAGTCCGCCGCGTGGACGCGCTCGGCGGCGCGGGCGGCGAAGCACGCGGGGCCGTTGCAGTGGCTCGGTGCGCAGCCGAGCCGGCTCACGATGACGGCGTTCCTCGACGAGTCGGACTCGGCCTCCGGCAGCGTCCTCGCGGATGCCGAGACACTGCTCGCCTGCTGCGCGCCGACCCCGGAGAGCCTGCAGCGCAACGAGCCCTGCGCGCCGTACGTGACGTTCGTCTGGGGCACGACGACCGGCTTCACGGCCGTCATGACCGAGGTCGACGTGACGTTCACGTTGTTCCGCAACGACGGGCAGCCCTGCCGCGCGACCGCCGTGCTCACGATGGAGGAGGTCGACGTCGCGCCCGCGCGGCAGAACCCCACGTCGGGGGCGCGCGCCGTCACGCGGACGCACGTCGTGCGGGCCGGCGACCGGCTGCCGCTCGTGGCGTACCGGATGTACGGCGACGCGGCGCTCTGGCGGCTCATCGCCGACGCCAACGGCATAGAGGACCCGCTCGCCCTGCGCGCAGGCGAGACGCTGCTCGTCCCCGCCCGCCACGCCGAGCCGTCGTGACCGCGCCCGCGGTCTCCGTCGGCGGCACGCCGCTGACCGCGGCGCAGGCCGGCCTCGTCCGCGCCGTCACCGTGGACGCCGCACTCAACCTGCCCGCCGTCGCGACCGTCGAGCTGGACGATCCCGCGGGTACGGCGCTCGCGACCGTCGGCGCCACCATCGGCGCGACGCTGACCGTCGCGTGCGGCGCGACGACGCTGTTCACCGGCGACGTGACGGGACTCGAGTGCCGTTACGACGGCGCGGGCCAGGTCGCGGTCGTCGTCGCGTACGACGCGGCGTACCGGCTGCGCCGCCACCACGCGACGACGGCGTACCCGCAGCAGTCGTACGCCGAGATCCTCGGCGCCGTCGCGCGCGCGGCCGGCGTCGGAGTCGGGACCCTCGACGTGCCGGGTACGCCGCTGCCGTTCCGCGAGCGGGTGGCCGAGGACGGGTGGTCGTTCGTGCTGCGACTCGCCGCGGAGGTCGACCGCGACGTCGTCGTCCGCGACGGCGCGCTCTGCGTGGTGGCGCGGACGGCTGCCTCGTCGGCCCCCGACGCCAGCGCCCTCACCAGCGCTGACCCGCGCGCGCTCCACGTCGGCGACGGGCGGCTGCTGCGGCTGCGCGTCGCCGCGGCCGGCAACGACCAGATCAGCTCGACGACCGTGCGCGGGTGGGATCCCACGACGAAGAAGGAGGTCGTCGCGACCGCGCAGGCACCGGGCACTTACCCCGGCGCGCAGCCGGGCGGCGCCGCTCCCGCGTCGACCGCCGCGAAGCTCGGCACGGCCGACGTGACGATCCCGGCGCCCGGCGTCACGACGTCCGACCTCGCGACGTCGCTCGCGCGCAGCGCGGCGAGCCGCGCCGGCAGCCGCATCGCCGAGGTCGAGGCGGAGGTGCTGGGGACGCCCGAGCTGCTGCCGGGGGTGACGTTCGCCGTCGGCGGCGCGGGCGCCGCGCTGAACGGCAGCTACACCGCCACCGAGGTACGCCACGTCTTCGACCGCGACACCGGGTACCGGACGTACGTCCGCGTCGGCGACCGCCCCAGGCCCGCCGACCAGGGCGGTCCGGGAGGCGGCGTCGTACCCGCCGTCGTCGTCGACAACAACGACTCCGAGGGCGGCCTCGGGCGGGTCAAGGTGCGCTTCGACTGGCTGGACGCGACGTACGTCAGCGACTGGATCCGCGTCCTCCAGCCCGGCGCCGGCAACGCGTCGGGCTTCCAGGTCGTGCCCGAGGTCGGCGACGAGGTGCTCGTCGGGTTCGCGGGCGGCGTGCCGCGGGTGCCGTACGTACTCGGGGCGCTGTTCAACGGCGTCGACCTGCCGAAGGACGGCTGGCCCACCGTCGTCGCGGACGGCAAGGTCGTCCGGCGCGCGTTCACGTCGCGGACCGGGCACCGGCTGACGTTCGTCGACGAGGACGGCGACAAGGGCACCGTGACGATCGCGACCGGCGACGCGTCCACGTCGATCGAGCTGTCGCAGGGCCAGAAGGGCGTGACGGTCACGTCGACGCACGACGTGTCGGTGACGTCGAAGGGCAAGGTCACGGTCGCGGCGGACGGCGACGTGGCCGTGACGTCCAAGCAGGCGGTGTCCGTCACGGCGACCGGCGGGCTGACGCTGAAGGGCGCGACAGTGAAGGTCGAGGCGACCGGCGCGCTCGAGCTCAAGGGCACCAACGTCACCGTCAACGGCACCGCCGCGGTCAAGGTCGCCGGCGGCGTCGTCCAGCTCAACTAGGAGGCTCCGCGTGCACACCCAGGGCCATCGGGACGAGCAGGCGAGCGAGCGGCGTACGCCCTCGTCCCAGCCGCGCGCGACGGACTCGCTCCTCACCCTCCAGGCGCAGGCAGGCAACGCGGCGGTGGCCCACCTGCTGGCCCCGCCAGTCACAATCCAGCGCATCACCCGGAGGCGCGCCGGCAACCGCATGTACGCGGTCACAGTCGGGGAGCTTTTCGCCATCCGCGAGGCAGGGTCGGCCGACGACCTCGCGACCGTCTGGGTACGAGACGGCACCGCGTCGCCGCCGTTCCTCCAGCCCTCCGCGACCCCGGACGTGACCATCGGCGGGCACGTGTACCACGCGCACAGTCCCCGCTACGCGCTGCTGGAGGACTGCCTGCACGCGGCGGAGGAGATCATCAACGGTCTCGGCCGGCTGCCCGCGACCGGCGACTACAGCATCGTCGCGGCGACCGGCAGTGCGTTCGGCGCGGGCGCCGACGAGAACGTCGCCGCCGCCCTCGGTGCGGTGGCCGCCGGTGCCGCCGTGGACGCCGCGGCCAACCCCGGCGTGGGGCAGGCGTTCGTCATCGTCAACATGAACCCTCTGGCGCCGCCGTATCCATACCACGCGGCCGCCGTCGTCGCGGCGGATGGGCCGGACCGCATCACGCTGGAGCAGACGCGGGTCGTACCTCAGAACCAGAGGCCGCCCCGCACGGCCGGCAGGACGCGCATCTACACGGTCAACACGGCCCAGTCGTTCCACAGCGCGTGGAGTCGGTCCTTCCCGAACGCGAGGACGATCGTGATCGAGCGCAGACCGCCGCGGCGGTCGGCGCGGGCGCGGGAGGCGCCGAACCGCTACCACCCGTACAGCCGGTCCTGACGCGGGTCTGCCCGAAGGTCTGCCCTCGCGGCGCTGGTCGCCGGCGGCGCCGCACCGGATCGTGAGGCGGGACACGGGACGGAGGCCGGCGATGCCCAACGACTTCGTCGGGAACGGGTTCGCCTTCCCGCTGCGACTCTCGGCACGTGGCGGCGTCGCGCTCGTCTCCGGCACGACCGAGATCGAGCAGTCCATCCGGATCATCCTGGGTACGGCGCCCGGCGAACGGCCGATGCGCCCGGAGTTCGGCTGCGGCGCGCACGAGCTCGTCTTCGGCGGTGCCGACGCGACGACCGCAGGCCGGCTGGCGCACGCCGTACGCCGCGCGCTCGACCGCTGGGAGCCGCGGGTCGTCGTCGAGGACGTCCTCGTCTCGCTCGACCCCGAGCGCGCGGACCGGCTGTTCGTCTCGATCCGCTACGCTGTCCGCGCGACCAACGACGTCCGCAACCTCGTGTACCCCTTCTACACGCTGCCGCGGGGGGACGAGCGGTGACCCTGCCCGCGCCGAAGCTGGACGACAGGACATTCCAGGATCTGGTGGACGACGCGAAGCGCTACATCCAGGTGCACTGCCCCGAGTGGACCGACCACAACGTCAGCGACCCGGGCGTGACGCTCGTCGAGGCAGTCGCGCAGATGGTCGAGGCGCTCGTCTACCGGCTCAACCAGGTGCCGGACCGCCTCTACCTCAAGTTCCTCGAGCTGATGGGAGTCGAGCTGCAGCCGCCGACGCCGGCGGAGGGGCCCGTGACGTTCTGGCTGTCAGCGCCCCGCCCGGTACCGGTCGAGGTGCCGAAGGGAACGGTCGTGGCGACGGCGCGCGACGAGCACGACGAGGCGAGCCTGTACCGCACGACCCGAAGGCTCGTCGTCAAGAGCTGCGCGTGGCGCGCCGCGGCCGTGCAGCGCGACGGCGGCCCGGCGAAGGACGTGACGCAGGACCTGCGCGTCGCGACCGCCGTCCGCGTGTTCCGGTCCACTCCGCAGCCCGGTGACGCGCTGCTCGTCGGGCTGTCCGCGGCGGTCCCCTGCTGTGCCGTACGCCTCCAGGTCGAGTGCGGCGGCGTACGCGGTCTCGGCGTGCTGCCCGGCCGCCCCCCGCTACGGTGGGAGGCGTGGACCACGGGCGGCTGGGCGCCGTGCACGTGGACCGACCACACCGGCGGGCTGAACCAGTCCGGCCGCGTCGTCGTGCACGTGCCCGACAGCCACGTACGCAGCACGCTCGCGGGCAGGACGGCGGGCTGGCTGCGGGCCGTCGTCGTCGCGCCCGGGCCGGGCGAGCCGCCGTACGACGCGTCGCCACTCGTCTCCGGCATCGCCGCGGAGACCGTCGGCGGCACGGTCCGCGCGGTCAACGCGGAGACCGTCGAGGACGAGCTGCTCGGGCTGGCGGAGGGCGTGCCCGGCCAGCGATTCGCGCTGCGCCGCGGGCCCGTCGTGCAGGGTGACGCCCCGATCCGCGTCGAGGTACGCGGCGGCGCCGAGTGGGAGCCGTGGTGCGAGGTCGACGAGTTCGACCGGTCGGAGCCGGACGACCCGCACGTCGTCGTGGACCGCGCGTGCGGCGAGGTCGTATTCGGCAGCGCGGTCCGCGAGCCCGACGGGCGGGTGCGGCACTACGGCGCCGTCCCGCCGCGCGGCGCGCCGGTCCGCGCGTCGTACGACGTCGGCGGCGGGCGCGCGGGCAACGCCAGGCGCGGCCGCGTGACGGTGCTGCGGACGACGGTGCCGTTCGTCACCGCGGTCGAGAACCTCGCGCCGATGCTCGGCGGTGTCGACCGCGAGAGCGTCGACGACGCGAAGCGGCGCGGACCCGCGATCCTCCGCGCGCGGCACCGGGCGGTCACCGCGTCGGACTACGAGGAGCTGGCGCGGACGTTCGCGCCGAAGGTGCTGCGGGCGCACTGCGTCAGACCCGCAGGGTGGAGCGACCCGATCCGCGTGCTGCTCGTCCCCGACGTCCCTGTCGCGGACGACGGCGGCGTGCCGTTCGAGGACCTCGTGCTCGACGCCGACACGATCTCGGAGGTGGCCGCGATGCTCGACGAGCACCGGTGCCTCAGCGCGCGGCTCCTCGTCGAGCCGCCGCGCTACCAGGGCGTCACCGTCGTCGCGGAGCTGCGGGCCGCCCCCGGCGCGGACGCGGACCGCGTACGCGGCGCGGCCCTGACCGCGGTCAACCGCTACGTGAACCCGCTCGTCGGCGGGCCCTCCGGCCTCGGCTGGCCGTTCGGCCGCGACCTCCACGTCGGCGACGTGTACGCCCTGCTGCAGCACGTCCCCGGCGTCGCGTACGTCGAGGCCGTGCGGCTCTACCCCTGCGACCCGCGGACGAAGGCGCGCGGCGACCCCGCCGAACGCGTCGCCGTCGGCGACGGCACGCTCGTGTACTCGGTCGACCCGCACGTCGACGTCGGGCCCGTGCAGTGAGCCGCCTCGGGCTGCCCGGTCTGCTGGTGCGGCACTCGGTCGGCGCGGCGCTGCCCGCGCTGTACGAGGACGACGAGATCGCGCGGGTCCTCCTCGGCGCGATCGACGAGATGCTCGCGCCCGTGCAGTCGACGCTCGACTGCCTGACGGCGTACCTCGACGCCGGCGAGGCGCCCGACGACTTCGTGGACTGGCTGGGCGGCTGGGTCGCGGCGCCGTTCGAGGAGTGGATGCGGCCGGCGCGGCGGCGGCAGCTGCTCGCGGCGAACGGCGCGCTGCAGGCCGCCCGCGGCACCAAGGCCGGCCTCGTCGCCCTGCTCACCGTCGCGCTCGGCGCGCGTGAGGTCGAGGTGACCGGCGGCGGCGGGACGTGGTGGTCGGCAGTGGCGGGCGCGTCCGTGCCGCGGGAGGTGGCGCCGCTCGTCGTCCGCGTGACCCCGCGCCGCGGCGAGCCGTGCGACGCCGCCCGCGTCGAGCGCCTCGTCGCGACCGCCGTCCCCGCGCACCTGCCGTTCCGGGTGGAGGTGACGACCCGTGGCGCGGTGCCAGAACTGCGCGCTGGAGACGGGGCGTGAGTTCTGCGACGACTGCACCGAGTACGTCGCCCCGCCCACCGCGCCCGCGACCGGCGCTCCGCCGCCCCCGCCCGTCCTCCCCGGGCCGCCCGAGGACCGCGCCCCGGTCCGCCGGCCCGCCGAGGTCGAACGCCACCCCGACGACGTGCGCTGCCTCGCGTGCGGCGCGACCAGCCCGCCGGGGCGGACGTTCTGCCGGTTCTGCGGACTGCCGCTCGCCCGCGTCCCCGCGCCGCCGCGGCCTCCCCGCGAGGCTCGCCGGCGGGTGCTGCTACGGCGCATCCGCGAGTGGCGGCGTCCGGCACTCGCCGTGCTGCTCGCCGTGGCGGTGCTCGGTCTCGTCGTCGTGGCCGCACCGCCGGCCGCGCGGGGGCTGGCGAGCGCTGCGCGCGCGGCCCACCGGGCCCTGACCCTCCGGTACGAGCCCGTGCGCCCGCTGACCGCGAACGGCCGCGCGGCGGCCGGGCACTCCCCCGCGCGCGTCGTGGACGGCATCACCAACACCTCGTGGGCCGCGCCAGGGGTCGCCGCGCCCGTCCTGCGCGTCGGCTTCGCCACGGCCGTCGACGTCGACCGGCTCGGCGTCACGCAGGGCGCCGGGGAGCAGCCGGAGGCGTACGCCAGGTTCGCCCGCGCGCACCGGCTGGCGCTGACGTTCGACGACGGGACGACCACGACCGTGACGCTCAGGGACGCGCCCGGGTTCCAGTCGGTGGCGGTCCGCGCGCGGGCGGTCCGGTGGGTGCGGATCAAGGTCGTCGCGAGGTTCCCCGGCACCGTCCGCGGGCACGGCGTCGCGCTGTCTGAGGTCGAGTTCTTCCGCCTCCGCTGACCGGTCAGTCCTCCGCTTCGGCGAGCAGTGCCGCGTGGTCGGCGCGCGCCTTCGCCAGCGCGACGGGGTGGCCGCACGCGCCGAGCGCCGCGAACAGCGCCTGCCACAGCCCGTCGCGGTACGGGTCGATGCGCAGCCCCTGACGCGCCGCCTCGGCGGCGGCCTCGGCGTCCCCGTCGCCCAGCGCGACCCGCGCGAGCCGTTCCGCCGCGTCCGCCGCCAGCGAGCGCCGCAGGGCCCGTTCG
This sequence comes from Frankiaceae bacterium, assembly GCA_035556555.1. GTDB lineage: Bacteria > Actinomycetota > Actinomycetes > BP-191 > BP-191 > BP-191. The sequence continues at coordinate 29,751 of DATMES010000002.1, read as the reverse complement.
CGGACGACCCACTCCGCCGGCCCGGCCTCGGCGAGCAGGTCGCCGGCGTGGCACCCGGTGAGCTCGGCGAGCACGCGGCGTTCGCCCGGGCGGCCGCGTACGCGCAGCGCCTCGGCGCAGAGCGCGTCGAACCTCGCCACGTCCACGTCGGCGTCCAGCGCGTACCCGTCGCCGCGGCGTACGACCGCGCACCCACCCGTGCCGAACGCGCGGCGCACCGACGACACCGCGACGTGGATGCGCCGGGCCACGTCGGCACCCGGCACGTCGGGCCACAGCGCCGCCCCGACGACCTCGCGGTGCACCGGCCGGCCGGCGTGGACCGCGAGCAGGCCGAGCAGCGCGCGGGCACGCGGGCGCAGCACCGAGAGGTCCACCGGTACGCCGTCGACCGACGCGGCCAGCCCGCCGAAGCAGGAGACGACGACGTGCGGCGCCTCGTCCGGCGCGGCCGTCGCGAACCCGAGGTCGATGCCGGTCTCTCCCGCGACCCGCCGCGCGTCGCCGGCGTCGACCACGAGCAGCGCCGACGCCAGCGCGCCGCGGCAGCCGGTCCTGCGCGCCAGCGCGGCCGCGGCGCGCGCGCGGCCGGCGTCGCCCGACGCCACCGCCGCGAGCGCGGCGCACCAGGCCTGCGGCACCTCGGCGCCGTACGCGGCGAAGAACGCCGCGCTCCTGTCCAGCGCCGCCACGCCGTCCTCGCCCCGCGCCGCGAGGCCGCCGAGCAGGCCCGCCACCGCGCCCACCCAGCCCTCACCCGAGTGCCACGCATGGTCGGCCACGTACGCGGCGCGGGCCGGTGCCCCCGCCAGTGCCGCGGCGGCGTCGGCGAGATCCGCGAGCCAGGGCAGGTCGCGGCGGAGGGCGGCCAGCGCGAGGTCGTCGTACGGCACCGGCAGCGTCACGCCCGCGAGGTGCGCGGCGACCCCGGCGGCGAGCTCCGCGGCGAGCGGGCGCGGCCCCGCGCCTCCCACGGAGGCGTTGCGGCGCAGCAGGTCCAGCGCCTCGGTGACCCGGCCCGCGAGCAATGCCTCGATGCCCGCCGCGAACTCGTCGGCCGGGTCCGGCGAGGCGGGCGGGACGGCGTACGCCGGCGTCTCGCGTACCGCCCGCGCGATCCGGCGCAGCCACGCGGGCGCGGCCGCCTCCTCGCGTTCGGCCCAGCGGGCTGTCGGGGCCGGTCGTCCTGGCGGGCACGCGCGGCCGGTGAGGCACGCGCGCAGCGGCCTCGGCAGCCGCACCGCGCCGTCGTCACCGGCGCGGAGCAGGAGGCCGTACGCCGCCGCGTCGCGGAGCCGTTCCGCCGAGTCGGTCGTGCCGAGGGACGCGTCGCAGCCCGGCGCGGACAGCACCGGCAGCGGCGCGGTCGCGGCGAGGAACTCGCGGAGGCCGGCCGGCAGCGTCGTCAGCACCTCGGAGCGCAGCACGTCGGCGATCTCGTCCGGCAACGCCTCCGCGACACGGCGCCGTACGGCGGCCGGCTCGGCGGCGATCGACTCGTGCGCCAGCCGCAGCACGGCGGGCCACCCGTCGGCGAGCTCGACCAGCCGCGTCACCTCGGCGCCCGCGAGCAGCGCACCGAGCGGCGGGTCGAACGCGCGTGCCGCCTCCCACGGTCGTAGCGCGAGCCGTTCGGGACCGATCGTCACGAGGCCACCGCCTGCCCGCGCCGCACGCACCGCTGCCTGGGGCTCGCGCCGCGCGCGGACCACCATCCGCGCCCCGTCGGGGAGGTCGCGTACCGCGGCCGCGAGCGCGTCCTCGTCCGGCACCTGCGTCGCGTCCACGGCGACCAGACCGGGCGCCGCCTCGGTCAGCCGCGCGACCAGCGTGCGCGTCCCCCAGCCCCACGGCGCGACGACGAACGCGACCCGCCACGGCACCGCGGGCACCGTTCGCAAGGCGTACGGCCCACCCCATGCGCGCGACGGCGGGCCGCTGACGACGAGCACCTCGTCAGGACGGCGCCATGCCGCGGCGGGCATCGGTCGTGCCATGCCTTGCTCCCCCGTACGAGCCGCACAGGCAGGGCGGCGGTCGGCGGGCCCCGGACGGCGCCCTGCTCAAGGGTGCCCCACCCTGCGCGGTCGTATCCGGCGAACGACCAGGGACATGACACGATCGGCAGGTGACGCGCAGGACCGCCGAGGCGCAGCACCTGGACGACCTCGCCCGGCTGCGCCGCGTCCGTGACCGGATCGACCGCGAGTACGCGCAGCCGCTCGACGTCGAGGCGCTCGCCCGCGGCGCGCACATGTCCGCAGGGCACCTCAGCCGCGAGTTCCGGCGCGCGTACGGCGAGTCGCCGTACTCCTACCTCATGACCCGGCGCATCGAGCGCGCGATGGCGCTGCTGCGGCGCGGCGACCTCAGCGTCACCGAGGTCTGCTTCGCCGTCGGCTGCTCGTCGCTGGGGACGTTCAGCAGCCGCTTCACCGAGCTCGTGGGGATGCCGCCGAGCGTGTACCGGCGCGAGGCCGCGGGCGCGACCGAGGGGATGCCGCCCTGCGTCGCCAAGCAGGTGACTCGACCGGTCAGGAATCGAGAAGCACGGGTCTCCGCGCCGTAACTAGCCTCTACGCCATGGACATCACCATCTCCGCCAGCTTCCTGCCGCACGACGACCCGGACGCCTCCCTGGCGTTCTACCGCGACGTCCTCGGCTTCGAGGTCCGCAACGACGTCGGCCACGGCACCATGCGCTGGGTCACCGTCGGCCCGCCCGGCCAGCCGGGCACGTCGATCGTCCTCACGCCGGCGTCCGCCGCGCCCGGCCTCACCGACGACGAGCGCCGCGTGATCACCGAGATGATGGCGAAGGGGACGTACGCCATGCTGCTGCTCGCCACCAAGGACCTCGACGCGGCGTTCGAACGCATCCAGGCCGGCGACGCCGACGTCGTGCAGGAGCCGGCGGAGCAGCCGTACGGCGTCCGCGACTGCGCCGTCCGCGACCCCGCCGGCAACCTCGTCCGCATCCAGGAGGTGGCTTGACCGCCGCGCCCCGCTCCCTCGCCGAACGCCGCCGCGACACCGAGCGCCGGCTCGCCTCCGACGTCGACGTCTGGGTGGCGAGCGCCTCGCCGGCCGGCGCGCCGTACCTCGTCGTGTTGTCGTTCGACTGGGACGGGACGTCGCTGCTCGTCGCGACGCCCGCCGGCAGCCCGACCGGCAGGAACCTCGCCGCCACCGGCACCGCCCGGCTCGGCTTCGGGGAGACTCGCGACGTGGTGATCGTGGACGGCGACGTCGAGGTCCTCGAGCTGTCAGAGCTGCCTCGCGAGGCGGCGGACAGGTTCGCCGCGCGCACGGAGTTCGACCCCCGCACGGAGACCCCGCTGTACCGCTGGTTCCGCGTCACCCCGCGCCGCGTCCAGGCGTGGCGCGAGGCGAACGAGCTCGCGGGCCGCGACCTCATGCGCGACGGCCGCTGGCTGGAGGAAGAGTGATCGCCGACAGCCACGACCTGATCCGCGTGCACGGCGCGCGGGTCAACAACCTCAAGGACGTCAGCGTCGAGCTGCCTAAGCGGCGGCTCACCGTCTTCACCGGTGTCTCCGGCTCGGGCAAGAGCTCGCTCGTCTTCGGCACCATCGCCGCGGAGTCGCAGCGGCTCATCAACGAGACGTACAGCGCGTTCGTCCAGGGGTTCCTGCCCTCGACGGCGCGGCCCGACGTCGACGTGCTCGAAGGCCTGACGACGGCGATCCTCGTCGACCAGGAGCGGATGGGCTCCAACCCGCGCTCCACCGTCGGCACCGCCACCGACGCCAACGCGATGCTGCGCATCCTCTTCAGCAGGCTCGGCGAGCCGCACATCGGGCCGCCGACGGCGTACTCGTTCAACGTCCCGCGGCGGACGGCGAGCGGCGCCATGACCGTCGAGAAGGGAGAGGGCAAGCGGATCGTCGTCCGCGACGCCGTCTACCACGGCGGCATGTGCCCGCGGTGCGAGGGCATGGGCTCGGTCACCGACTTCGACCTCACCGCGCTGTACGACGACAGCAAGTCGCTCAACGAGGGCGCGCTCACCATCCCCGGCTACACCATGGACGGCTGGTACGGCCGCATCTTCCGCGGCTGCGGGTTCTTCGACCCCGACAAGCCCATCAGCAAGTACACGAAGAAGGAGCTGCGCGACCTCCTCCACAAGGAGCCGACCAAGATCAAGGTCGACGGCATCAACCTCACGTACGAGGGCGTCATCCCGAAGATCCAGAAGTCGTTCCTGTCCAAGGACGTCGACGCGATGCAGCCGCACATCAGGGCGTTCGTGGAGCGGGCGGTCACCTTCGCCGTCTGTCCCGAGTGCGAGGGCACCCGGCTCAGCCTCGAGGCGCGGTCGTCGAAGATCCGCGGCAAGAACATCGCCGACGTCTGCGCCCTGCAGATCAGCGACCTCGCCGCGTGGGTGCGCGAGCTGTCCGAGCCGTCCGTCGCGCCGTTGCTCGACGCGCTGCGGCAGTCGCTCGACTCGTTCGACGAGATCGGGCTCGGCTACCTCTCGCTCGACCGGGCCACCGGCACGCTGTCCGGCGGCGAGGCGCAGCGCACCAAGATGATCCGCCATCTCGGCTCGTCGCTGACCGACGTGACGTACGTCTTCGACGAGCCCACCGCGGGCCTGCACCCGCACGACGTCGCGCGGATGAACGACCTGCTGCTTCGCCTGCGGGACAAGGGGAACACCGTGCTCGTCGTCGAGCACGAGCCGGAGACCATCGCCGTCGCGGACCACGTCGTGGACCTCGGCCCCGGTGCCGGCACGGCCGGCGGGACCGTCTGCTACGAGGGCAGCGTGGCCGGACTTCGGAAGAGCGACACCGTCACGGGCCGACACCTGGACGACCGCGTGTCGCTCAAGTCTGTCGTGCGTCAGCCGACGGGCGTCCTGGAGATCCGCCGCGCATCGACCCACAACCTGCGCGACGTCGACGTCGACGTCCCCCTCGGGGTGCTCGTCGTCGTCACCGGCGTCGCGGGCTCCGGCAAGAGCTCGCTCGTGCACGGGTCCATCCCGGCCGGTGCCGGCGTCGTGTCCATCGACCAGGCGCCGATCCGGGGCTCGCGGCGGAGCAACCCCGCGACGTACACCGGCCTGCTCGAGCCCATCCGCAAGGCGTTCGCCAAGGCCAACGGCGTGAAGCCCGCCCTCTTCTCCGCCAACTCCGAGGGCGCCTGCCCCACGTGCAACGGAGCCGGTGTCGTCTACACCGACCTCGCGATGATGGCCGGCGTCGCGGCGACCTGTGAGGACTGCGAGGGCAAGCGCTTCCAGGCTGCCGTTCTGGAGTACAAGCTCGGCGGCCGCGACATCAGCGAGGTGCTCGCGATGCCGGTCACCGACGCACTGTCGTTCTTCGGTTCCGGCCAGGCGGAAACCCCTGCGGCGCAGGCGATCCTCGAACGCCTCGCCGACGTGGGCCTCGGCTACCTCAGCCTCGGCCAGCCACTCACCACGCTCTCCGGCGGCGAGCGCCAGCGACTCAAGCTCGCGACGCACATGGGCGACAAGGGCGGTGTGTACGTCCTCGACGAGCCGACCACCGGGCTCCACCTGGCCGACGTCGAGCAGCTGCTCGGCCTCCTCGACCGGCTCGTCGACTCCGGCAAGTCCGTCATCGTCGTCGAGCACCACCAAGCCGTCATGGCGCACGCCGACTGGATCATCGACCTCGGCCCGGGAGCAGGCCACGACGGCGGGCGCATCGTGTTCGAGGGGACACCCGCCGACCTCGTCGCCGACCGTTCCACGTTGACCGGGCAGCACCTCGCGGCGTACGTCGGGGCCTGACCTCGCGTGCGGGGCGCATAGTGAGCCATGACCCGCCGCGCCGTTCCCCTCCTGGCGGTCCTGCTCGCGGCCACGCTGGCCAGCGCGTCCGCCGCGGCCGTGATCCGGAGCGGGCAGCGCGCGTACTGCGCCGGTGGCTCCTTCCAGTACGAGTACACGGCCGGCTGGTTCAGGGAGAACTCCTACGCGGACGTGCATCAGCGGCTCTGCCTTCCGCCGCGCGGCGCCGACTCGCAGTTCGTCGACCTCCTGGTGCGCGTCGGCGTTCAGTGGGGTCTCAGCCGCAACCAGCCGATCTTCGAGCCCGACAGCACCTGGGCGAAGGTCGAGATCACCGTGGACGGCCTCGTCACGACGCACCGCTGCGAGTTCCCCGAGCTGTCGCGGATGACGCCGTACCAGCTGTCCACCGGGCGGATCGGGAAGGACGGCATCCTCACCAAGCACTGTCGCTACGCGCTGCCGCCGGGCGATCGCGTGACCGTGCAGACGAGGTTCTACGGCGTGGAGGTGACCCGTACGCACGTTCCTCTCAGCCGTCCGATAACAGTGAGCCGCGACGGCGAGGGGACCCGCTGCCAACGCACTTCTCACAGGCAGCCCTGCAAGCGGATCGACCTCTAGCGAACCGTCAGCGACCTGCCTCCGCGTTCGTCGCGGCGAGCCGCGCGAGCGCCCATGCCAGCTTCATCGGGTCCTCACCAGCGGCGCGCTCGATGAGGTTGAAGACGTCCGCGTCGCGGTCCTCCCGCATCGCCTTCACGATCTCCGCCGCGACGGCGTCCATCGTCCCGCTGGCACGTCCCACTGAGCGCTCCCGTCCCGTCGACCATGCGCCGGACCATCATGAGCGCACCGCTACGTGCGGAACGGCCCGGTGATCTCGTACGTCACGCCGCGGTTGCCCGCGGGCGACGGCGCGCGCTGCGAGGAGACGTAGAGGCGCGTGCCGTCGGGCGTGAACGCCGGGCCGCACAGCTCGGTGCCTGAGTGGTCGGCGATGCGCAGGAACTGCGTGACCTGCCGCTCCCCGCCGACCGTGCCGATGACGACGAGCTCGCACGGGTTCGGCCCGTCCTCGGCGACGTAGATGTCGCCGGCCGGGGAGACGGTGACGTTGTCGACGCCGGTCAGCGGCGCGTTCGGCTGGAGGACGTCGTCGTAGAGGATCTCCAGCGTCTGCGTGCCGCAGTCGAGCATCCAGACGCGGTTGTCGCCCTTCGTCGTGACGTAGACCGTGCCGCGGTCGTACCAGATGCCCTCGCCCCCGCTGAACACCGTCGTGAGCGGCGCCGTCGGCTGCAGCGCCGCCGGTCCGATGGGGAGCACCGGCACCCAGGTGACGCGGCCGGACCAGGCGCGGACGGCGTTCGCGTCGCTGCCCGGCGGCGCCGGGCTGACCGAGGCCGCCTCGAGGAGACCCACCGACAGGTCGGGGTACGCCGCCGGCGTGAACCGGTACAGCCGCCCCGTGCCGGAGTCCTCCGTGAGGTAGAGCTGCCGGCGCACCGGGTCGACCGCGGCGGCCTCGTGCGCGAACGCGCCGAGCGCCGGACGCGGCTCGCCATTGCCGGGAGCCTGCGGGTCGCACTCGTACACCAGGCCCTGCGTCGTCTCCTCGCAGGACAGCCAGGTGCCCCACGGCGTCGGGCCGCCGGCGCAGTTGTTGCGGGTGCCGTCGAGGATCCGGTACGCGTCGGCGATCGACCCGTCGGCGGCGAACCGGATCGCGCCCGCGCCTCCAGGTGTGTCCTCGCTGTTGGACACATAGACCCAGCCGCCGTCGCCGGTCGCGAACACCGCCCCGCCGTCGGGGTCGACGTGCCAGACGTAGCCGCCGGGCAGCACCGGCGCGCCCGCCCGCGCGACGATCCGGCTGCTGAAACCGGCCGGCAGCATGAGGCCGTTGGCGTCGGCGGGCTGCAGCGGACCGTACGGGCCGGGGCCGGGGACCGCGGGATCGGCGTACGCGGCGCGCCAGAACGCCGGCCCGAAGGCGGCGGTGGCGACGGCGGCTGCGAGGAACGATCGGCGGGTCGGCTCCATACCTCCTGTGACGCCGTACGCGGACCAACCTCGCGCTCGTGCGGCCCCGCGCGCTCAGGGGACGCGCGGGCCGCACCAGGAATGGGTCAGAGACCCGCCTGCTTCACGCCGTACTCGGCCTGCGTACGCGTGTATCCCTCGAACATCAACTGCTGAATCAGCCCGGAGCGCGAGAACGAGGTCATCTCCAGATAGCTCTCAGCAGCCTTGGCCGCCTGGGTGTTCCAGTTCGCGTGCTGGCTGTCGACGCCGTAGGTCGCGTCCGCGGTCGAGTAGCCCTCGAACTTCAGCTGCTTGATCAACCCGGAACGCGAGAACGCCGTGAAGCTGAGGTAGTTCGCGGCAGCCTCGCGCGCATTCTCCTGGCCCGCGGTCTCCGCGGCCGCCTTCTCCGCCGCGGCCTTCTCCGCCGCGGTCTCCGCGGCCGCCTTCTCGGCGGCGGCCTTCTCCGCCGCGGCCTCCTCCGCCGCGGCCTTCTCCGCCGCGGCCTTCTCCGCAGCGGCCTTCTCCGCCGCGGCCTCCTCCGCCGCGGCCTTCTCGGCGGCAGCCTTCTCGGCAGCCGCCTTCTCAGCCGACTCCGTGGTGGAGTCGATCTTCTCCTCGACGATCACAGCGGAAGTTCCGGCGGCGGCACCACTGCTCGAAGTCTCGTCGCTGCCACCTGCGATGCCGGCGGCGAGCAGTACCGCGAAGACCGCCGCAGGGACCAGCACCCGCTTCTTCTTCCAAGCCGGCCGGGAGTCGGTCCGCGGGACAGGCGTCGGCCAGAACGGCGCGCCCTCGGGAGTAGCGCCGAACTGCGCAGGCGGCCCGGGCTGCCATGACCCATTCGCGACCGGCGCGGGCGCTGCCGGGGCGGCCGGTGACTCGATGTGCGGTGCGGCGGCCTGCGCGGGGACGTCGGCGCTGGCTGAAGGCTTGGACGTGGACTTGCGGGTCGGCATGGCCGCGGACATCGGGACTCCTACGAGGATGGGCTGGCGGGTGACCCCGCAACTCTCCGCTTTCGCCGGAAAGCGGAACATCCTCTGAAATGTCCATTTCGGTCATCGGTGAGAACTACGCCCCGGATAGTCACGTTACCCACGGTGACATCCGGTACGCGGGTTATGTCGGTCTTGAGGACCCGGCGAAGCCTGTCAGGACAATGAGACGTCCGGCGTCGACCGGGGACCCTGTGCACATCGCCGAGTGCCGGCTCGGCCCGCATCTGATGATGTCGCGCACCGGACATTCGCCGTTCGACCGGGATCGTCCGCGGCCCCACCAGCGCCGCCGTCGGCTACTTGCAGAACCGCGCCCACGTCTTTCCGCTGTCACGCGAGCAGTACGGGCCGGTGTAGTTCGGATCGCCGCGACTCCCGGCGAGCATGAACAGACGACCGCCCCCTCCTGCCAGTACGAATCCGGCGGGTGTGTTCAATGCGTCGGGCGAGGGCTCCATTTCGGGAATGGTTCCGACGTGGCGCAGCCCCGACGTCACGGTGCCGTAGCTGACGCGGCGCCACCGCTGGCCGGAGTCCTCGCTGACGAACAGCTGCTCGTTCGGCGGGTTGGTCCTGCGGTATGCGGTCCAGGTCCACGACGCGCGAAGGAACAGCCTCTTCGGCTGCAACGGATCGGCTGCGACGTCGAGGTGCGCGGATCCGTTCTTGGCGATGGTCGACCCGATCGTGTTGACGCTGGTCCACGGCTGGAAGGTCTTCCCGCCGTCAGTCGAACGCCAGAGCTTCGGCGTCGAGCCGACCATGAGCCGCAGGACGACGGAGAAGCCGGTGGATGTCGCCGCCGACACGGTCCAGAGCCGTTCGAACTTCGCGAGCTTCGGACCGGTGAACCGGACCTCGTTGCAGGCGAACCCCGCGCCGCACGCGTACACGACGGGATACGACGCGGCTTGGTCCTCGGTCGGGACCAGGGTGCCACCGGCGAACGCGAGGCCATCGGTGGCATACCGCGGCGACACGGCGAACTGGTGGTCCTTCGCTGGCGTTCCCGGTACGGGGGTGAGTGCGCGCGAGACGGGGTCGACCTGCATTGACACGTCGTTGCCAGCCGCATCGGCGTGCAGAATCAGCGGCCGCGCCAGGTCAGCGAGCACATCGGGAGTGGCGACGTAGGGGGTCATCCGGCCGAGGCCAAGCGGGCTGACCGGGGTGAACGTCTCTCCCAGATCGGTCGACGCCAGCAGGCCCGCGCGCGCGATCTGCACGAAGATCAGGTGATCCGACGAAAAGCGAGGCGACAGGACGACACCGCGTACCGAGTCCTCGGCTCGCGTGATGGCGATGCCGGCCGCGGTTGCCTTACGCCAGGACTTCCCCTTGTCCGTCGTCACGAATACCGCGGCTGACGTCGCGGCACCCGTGGTCTTGTCGTAGACCATCCCCGCGCAGACCGCGGTCCCGTCGGACGCGAACGTCGGGGAGAGTGCCATCTCGGTGCAGGGGCTCGGGTTGACCGGTGCGCTCGACGCCGGGGGCGCGGTCAGGCCGGCCAGCGCTACGCCGCACACCGCGGCGACGCGTAGCACGGCCTGACCTCGCATCGACTCCCCCTTGCTCTACTGCACCGAGTCCGCGTCGATATGGAGCACCGAGCCGTCGAAACTGCTCTGCGTGGCGTTCAACGTCGGGATGAGTTTTCCTGCCGCGGCCGACTTGCAGCTCCGCAGCAGCCCGGGCGCGGGAAACGTCAGGTCGAACTCCCCGTAGAGCGATCCAGCGCAGACAGACTGGTTCTCGAACGGCCCGCTGCCGTGCATCACGACGTGGTACTTCGTCGTGCCCACCGACGAGACGTCACGCTTGAACTCGGGCGGTAACATCTTCGGCACTCTGACATCGTGGCGGCTGGCGACGAGGGAACGAGTTCGTCGATCGGAACCACCACGACGACGCCCACTCTCACGACCGCGCCAAGCACCCGCGCCAACCCGCGACCAGGGCTCCTAGTGGCGCAAGGCGAGCACCGGGTCCACGCGAGAAGCACGCGAGGCTGGGTAAGCACCCGCGACCACTCCGCAGAACGCGCCAAGGGCAGGCGCCAACACCGCGAGGCGCAGGTCGACGACTGGCGTCCAGTGGCGGACGACTGATACGCCGACCGTAATGCACACACCGGCTGCCGCACCGATCAGACCGCCGAAGAGCCCGATGGCTCCGCTCTCCGCAAGGAACACCGTGGCAATCTGTCGTCGCGTCGCGCCGAGAGCGCGGCGCAAGCCGATCTCGGGGACTCGTTCCATCACCGACACCAGGGTGATGTTGGCAATGCTGACGGTCGTGATGGTGAGCGACACGAGCGCGAGTATCAAGTAGAGACTGCCGACGTCTGTCTCGACCTCCTCGCGCAGGCGACGCGGGTCGGGCGCGGCCAGGACGACGTAGCGTTCCGGATTTGCGGGATCGAGCGCGAAGGGGGCCTGGGACGCGACCAGCTGGCTGGCGCCAGCCCTTGTCTCGACGAGCAGTCGCTCGTCCTGAACGCGATGGCCGAACCATGCATCCGCGGTCGAGTCCGGAAGCATGACTGAGAGCACGAGGTCCGGCGCACGCTTCGTGTCCGAGACGATGCCCACGACGGTGAACGGCCGGTTGCCGATCCACAACGCCAAGTCGGGGTGCGCCTCGTGAATACCCAGCGTCGTGGCCGCGGCGGCGCCGAGCACCACGACCTGTTCCGCACGCCGCTGATGGAACTGACTGAACAGGACGCCGCTGGCCAGAGTGGGCCGGGCAACCGTGAGGTAGCCGGGACTGACCGCGAGGATGGGCAGTCGTTGCGACTCCGCGCCTTGAGGGCCCGGTCGCGTGGCGACCGACAAGGCCTCGCCCTCAAGCTCCCAACGGTGCCCAGTCGCGACGACCCCGTTCAACCTTCCGAGCCTGCTCTCGAAGTCCGGGGGGAATGGTGAGTCGGTCGCGCCCTCGGCGGGATCGGCGCTCTCCACGCTGACTTCGGTCGCCTTGAGCGCATCGAAACGCGCACCGATCTGAGACGCCGCCGTCGTCGTGACACCGACGGTGGCGACGAAAGACCCGATGCCGAGAACGCAGCCAAATGCCGTCAGCCCTGCACGGCCTGGCCGGCGAACGACGCCAGCCGTGGCCTCCGTGGCGACATCGCGCATCCACCCCCCGCTGTACGTCCACCATCGACGACGTGACCGAGGTTTCACGACGCCGCCGCATTCACCAGGTCGAGCCGACCGTCTTGTAGCGTCACGATCCGCTGCGCGGCGCGAGCGACCGCCGCGTCGTGCGTGATGACCAGCACAGACGTACCTGCTCGGTTGAGGGCGGCTAGCAGATCGAGAACGCTTTCCGCCGTGGCGCTGTCGAGGTTCCCGGTTGGTTCGTCGCAGAGCAACAACGCGGGGTTCGGTGCAATGGCACGGGCGATCGCAACACGCTGCCGTTCACCTCCCGACAGCTCTCCGGTCCGGGCGAGAGCCCGGTCCGACAGGCCGACCGCCGCCAGCACCTCCAACGCACGGCGGCGGCGATCCTGCCGGGGCCAGTGTGCGTACATCAGACCGACGAGGACGTTTTCGATGCAGTCTCGCTCCTCGAGCAGGTGGAACGCCTGGAAGACGAAGCCGATTCGCTGCGACCGGAACGCCGTCAACTCGCGTTCGGAAAACGTCGTCACATCGACGCCGATGAAGTCGTAACGGCCGGACGTCGGCGTGTCCAGCAGGCCGATCACGTTCAGCAAGGTTGATTTTCCTGAGCCCGACCTGCCGACCACCGCGAGGAACTCGCCCTCGTCCACCACGAGGTCGATACCGCGCAGGGCCTCTACCGCGGGAGGACCTGGATAGACCCGAGTGATTCCCGCCAGCCGGATCAGCGGACCATCGTCGCGTGGCGTGATCGAGCCGACGTTCATTGACCTACGACCACGTAGTCGCCCTCGCGGAGCTCACCGGACACCGGTGTCACCGCAACGTACCCATCGGCCGTGAGTCCAGCCTTCACGACCACCCTGACCTGCTGGACGTCAGACCCGACCTTGAGCACCTGATCGGCGCCGTCGACACGCGTCGTGACAGCGGCGAGCGGCACGACGAGCGTGGGCTCGCTGGTGCTTGCCGCGACGAAGGTGATGCGCACGTCGTGGCCGACGACGTCGGCTTTGAGAGAGCCGACCGGCGAAAGGCGTACAACGTGACCGCCGACGGCCACTTCCCCGGACTCGCCGGTGCCCTGACGAAAGTCACCGATTTGGCGTACGACGGCCTTAAACTTGCGCCCGAGCGCCTCCGACTCGACCTCGACGCTGTCCCCCACCGCGATCAGCTCGCGCTCGGCCGGTAAGACCGTCGCCTCGACGGACAGCGGCCCGGCCGAGAGAACCGCGAGCGGTTTTTCTCCCCCGATCGCACCGACGATCGCCCTCGCCTCGACCCGCGCCGGTGTTGCCGGGACGAACGCGATCTCGCCTCTGGGAACGAGCACGCCGCCTCCTTCGGCCCGGACAACCTCGTGTCCTACCCTGCGGTACAACGACGTGACGGCCGCCTGCGTAGACGCGCCGAAAACACCTCGGCGGTCAGCGAGAGGCTGGCCGAGCAGCCGAGCGAGCGCGGCCTGAAGGTGCACGACATCGGGACCGGTGACCCCTGGCGCGATGTCTCTGAACATCGGAAACGGCGCCTGCAGCAGAATGACCGGTCTTCCTGAGATTTCGATGACGACCCGCCCCTCGGCTACCGCAGCGCCGACCGCGGCTGGTGTGCCGGTGACGACCGCGGCCATCGAGTCTTGGAGAGTCGGCGTGCCGACCTCGATGCGAGAGGCCGGCACAACCGACCCGCGAACGACAAGCGTGTCGGACAGCACGCGCCGTTCGACCTTGGCGGTGATGACCGACGCCGCGGGCGGCCGCGCGAGGGCGGCCCGGTCGGCCGGCGACTCGATTCGCGACGCCGCGGCAACACCTACAACAAGCAACACGGCGGCCACCGCGGCCAACCTGAGCAGCACTCTCCGCTGATTACGCACGAAGCCCGTCCGTCCGCGCCCCCGAGCGCTCCGGCGCGTGAGGTTTCACTTGCCCGATCCACTCCTCGCAAGCAACCTCTTCGCACGGTCTCGTGCCTGGGCTTGCATCTCCCGGAAGGCGATCACGTTCGCCTCGTTCTTCGCGTTCACCGCTGCCGTGTGCTCCTGCTCGACCTCGGCGAGCACCGTATAGAACGAGGACTGTTCACCGCACTCGCCGTCGGCTACCGCGATCTCAAGTTCGCGTGACCTCGCGTTGGCCTCGTTGCCCGCAGCCTCATACGCCTTCGCTGCCTCTTCCTTGGCGTCGCCCGGATCGTGAACCGAGAAGCCACGACCCTTCATGCAGTCGGCCCACTTCCGCAACGCCGTCAGGAAGCGTTCGTCCTTGCGGACCGCGGCGTTGATCTCTAGTCGAGAGGCACTACCGATGTAGTCGAGAAGCAGCCAGCGCTCAAGATCGAGATAGAGCGCCCGCCGGGCCTCGCTCAGACATCCGTCGGAGTTCGTCGCAATACTCTTCCCGCTGGGCAGCGTCACGGATATAGCGGTCCGATCGGAACCGAACAATGTCAACGTATAGCGCTCCTTCTCGGCTGGCGTGAGCTTTGCGACAATTTCATTATTCGCACGCGCTTCGACCGGAATCTCCTCAACGGCGGCCGAGGCGGTTTTCGAGAGTCCATAGCCATCCTGACGGCGCGCAACGAGCGAGCGTTCTTCGTAAAAGTGTCCCGAACCCTGAGCGACGACAGCGCTCGGCCTCGGCCGCACCGCGACATACTCGAAGCCCGCCACGCGCATGCATCGACTAACCAGCTGCTGCTCCGCAAGCACGAGGAACGCTTCCTCCTCGCTCAGCACGCTCCCACCCGGCGCTGAGCCACGCCCGCTCCCCGTTCCGTCTTGCGCGACCGTGTCCCCTTCGCTCGAACAGGCCGCCAGCGCGACTGTCACGAGCAGAAGCGCCGCAAGGTGTCCAGATGAACGCCTGACCATGTCTTCGTCCCCCTCGACGACAGTGTATGCACGATGCACGACGCACATGGCCCACGACCCCGCCACGTCGGCGGAGCCGTGGGCCATCGCGGATTACCTCGGTCGCCGCGTCAGCAGGACCATTGCCAGTCGTTCGAACTGCCTTCGTCGTTCGGGTCGTTGTGTGCGACCTTCACACCTTGCGCGAGGCACTCGATGAGAGTGCCCCCGTAGCTCGTGTTCTCCCAGATCCGCGCACGCAGGCCCGTGGTGCCATTGTTCTTGGACGACGAGTCGTCGTCAGCAATAGCCCACGAGTGCCACGAGGAGTTGGTGCCGAAGAACATGAACCGGGAGCCGGTGTAATGCGTGTCGTACCAGACACACAAGGCCCCCGAGTCACAGACCGGACTACCGGCCTCATGTGCCGAGGCGCCTGGTGCAGTCACCAGTACGGCGCCAACGATCGCCACCGCGACCGTCAACCGAAGCTTGTGGAGCATGGATCCCCCTTCCATACAGTTGTCGACGGCAGCGCCGCCAGCGGATGTCGGGCCAGAGCGACCGGCCCCTGTCTCCGGAGAGGGCGACCGTATCCTCGGCCTGCGAAGTGGGTCAAGACTACGACAAATCTGCATATTATCGAACGCGGTTCGGCAGCGAGCGCTCGCTCTGCGTCATGTGATCGTTCTGAATGCAATGATCACTTGCCGCCAAAGATGATCTACGTGTGGGGGCGCCTTCAGGGCGCCACAGTCGAGCATCCTGAGCAGCCGTTCGCACTGCACGATTCGTCGGGGGCACTGAGAATGCACTATCAGCCGAACACCAACGCTCCGAACGTCGGTGCGGCCTCGGCCTGCAGCGACGGCACCGCGTGGCTGTAGATGTCCAGGGTGAACGCCGCCGTCGAGTGGCCAAGCCGCTCGCTGACGACGATCTTTGGGTGGATGCCGGCTTGAAGTGACAGCGTCGCGTGCGCATCTCCGGCGCGCGTGCCGCGGCAGCGGACGGCGGCGTCGCGCCGTCGGCGGGGTTCGCCGCGAGGTAGCGCCAGCGCACGGCGTCGGCGAACGCGCGACGCAGGACGGTGTGAAGGAAGCCACGGTGCGCGCCGACAGACCGCCCTTGCCGTTCGCGCGACCGGACGTCAGCAACCGACCGTAGAGCTTCGTCAGAACGACGGGCGTCACGTCGACGAGCCGGACGTCGCCGAGGGCGGGCACGGCGTAGGAGTTGATGAGCGGTCGGTACCCGCGCAGGGTCGTCGCGCGCACGCGGGCTGCGCTTGCCGGCAGCCACTCGTCGCACAGGAAGTGCCGGACGGTCATGGTGATCGGCTCGACGTGGCGGCCGGTGTGGACCTCGTTGAGCGCGTGCGCGAGGGCCGCCTCGGCCTCGCGCCTCGTGGCGTAGCCAGAGAGCCACTTCTGCCTCCGCTTGCCGTCCTCGCCTCGCGGCAGGTCGAGCACGGCGTGGAACATCTCGCCGCGCTTGACGATGCTGCCTCGCATTGGTGACCTCCCGGTCCCCGTCCGCCGCAAGGGCGGACTTCCGACAGTAGGTGTCGGTGGGGCCACTTCCGGGGGTGCTCCGCGAACGAGCTCGAGCCCGGTGCCATCGTGTGCCGCGTAGTGCGGACTCAGGACGGCTGACGTCTAACCGTCTGTTAGACGGTTAGACGAGAGGTTCCGGAAGCCGCGGGCCAGAGGCGGTATAAGCCTCTGACCTGCGGCTTTGAGAGCCGACGCCCGGACTCGAACCGGGAACCTGCCGATTACAAGCGCGCTCCTGGCGGTGCCGGCTGGTGTCGCCGGATGCCGTCTGAGCACGTCAGGTGCACTGCCCGATCCTTCTCCATGTCGTCGCGTAGCGGCGTTGCAGGTCCAGTTTGCCAGCACTCTGCCAGCAGCGGAACAAGGCTCGCGGAGGCTGTTGACTGCGCAGCGCGGGTGATCGCCGTGGTGGCTATGGCGTAGGTCGCCCGCCCGCTGGCCCATCGCGTTCCACGGCTCGGGTGACACCCGAGCGCGATGCTGGCCGCCGCCGGCGTCTCGGCGGACGTGGATTTGCAGACAGGCTCCGGGCTGCGCGCGCGTGTCCGAAGGGCACGCAGGTTGGCGCACGACCGGACCGGCCGCCACAGGCGGTCGGCGGAAAGGTTGTAAGGACGCGTCGCGTCATCCGTGTAGAGCAAGGGGACGCGAGATTTCGGGCCCCTCGACCGCGGCGGCCTGTAGGCGCCCCGACCTCAAGGAGTAACACGTGCAAGTGCCACGAATACTCAGAACCGTCTCGCTTGCCGCCGTGACGGCGCTGGCGGTGACGATGCCGCTCACCGGAACGGCGTCGGCGGCTCCGGTCGTCGGATACATCAAGATCGTGTTTGACGCGACGACCATGACTGAACCCAAGGTCATAGTCTCCGGCGTGCTCGCGGACCCGACGAGGTGGGACTGCGTTCGGCCGACCACCTACGTCCCCGCTGTCCCGTTCACGGTCAAGTGCACCCCGGTGCCAAATACGTTGGCGGCGTGGCGCTGCGACATCCTGCACGCGAACTCAGCCACGACGAGCGCCTCGGGCATTCTGCGCACGTCGATGTTCTGTGACGCGTCGATTGTCCCGGCGGCGCGCACCCGGGTCGTCAGCGGCGCAGGCGACTACGCGTACCAGTACGGACCGTCCGGCGCCGTCGTGCAGGAGTTCAGATGCACGATCGACAACGGCGCCGCCGCGGCGCCCGTACCGAACTACTGGGCGTTCTGCGGAGACCCGCCGTCGCTCGGTCTGCTCGGCTGACGGCGGAGCAGTAGCAATCACCGCTCAGCCGCCGGGCGCGTCGTACGCGTGCCCGGCGGCGAGCGGCCAGCGCTGCCTTCCGTCGTCAGCACCCCGGTTGAGGAGTCTTCTGTGCATCGCCTGTCTCGGCCACGAGTCCTGCTCGGCTGCCTCGTCTTGGCGCTCGTCGCCACCACGGTTCCACTCACCGCCGCGTCGGCGGATCCGACCTACACCGGCATGTGGACCGAAGAGACGCCCGCCACCAAGCCGCCCGTGCGGTCACATGCCGCGATGGTGTACGACACGGCGCGCGGCGAGGTCGTCATGTACGGCGGCTACGGCCCGGCTGGCAACAATCCGCAGCGCACCGACACCTGGGTCTGGGACGGCACGAACTGGACTCAACGGCTGCCCGCGACGAACCCGGGGTTCTGCCCGTTCCCCGCGATGGCCTACGACGAGCTGCGCACCGTTACGGTGCTTTTCTGCGGCTATGGCTCGGGCACGAACGCGCCGGGTGAGACGTGGACGTGGAACGGCGTCGACTGGACGCTCCACCCGACGACGACGCGCCCCTCGGGACGCCAGCACTACTTCATGGCCTACGACGGCGGCCGCGACCTCATCGTGTTGTTTGGTGGGCGCCTGAACACCGGTGGCATCGCCTCCGATACCTGGACGTGGGACGGCACTACATGGACGCAGGTCACGCCGACGGGGGGGATCTCACCGTCGGCGCGGTACGGCGGCACGATGGCCTACGACGCGTCCCATGACCAGCTCGTCCTGTTCGGCGGTTACGAAGCCGGCGGCACCATGCCGGTGGACACCTGGACGTGGGACGGCTCCGCGTGGACGCCGCACATCACCGCGGCGCCGCCCCCGCGGTGGCAGGCCACGATGGCCTACGACAGCGTCAACCGACAGACCATCTTGTTCGGCGGATACGGCGGGACCGGCAGCCTCGGCTGCGACTGCTTCCGCGACGACACCTGGGCGTGGGACGGCAGCACCTGGACCGAGCACGTCTCGGTGCCGAAGCCGCCAGCCCGCTACTACGCCGCGATGGCGTACGACGGGGCCAACGCTGAGATGGTGCTGTTCTCCGGCGCCGAGCCTTACCAGCCGGCGAACGACACGTGGACCTACGACGTGTTTCGCCTCATCACGGCCGAGGTATGGACTCCGGCGGCGGCTACCGGGCCGTCGGGCCGCTTCCGAGCGTCGAGTGCGTACGACACGATCCGGCACAACGCGGTCCTCGTCGGCGGGCGGAACATCGGCGGCTACCTCGCCGACACCTGGACGTGGAACGGCTCCGGCTGGACGCAGCGGCCTGCTAGCGGCGTACCCGCCCGCGAGGCCGCGGCGATGGCGTACCACGGCGCGAGCGGCACCACGGTGCTGTTCGGTGGCCGCAACGCCGGCGGCGTCCTCGGCGACACCTGGCTCTGGAACGGCGCATCGTGGAGCGCGGCGCCGGTCGGGACCGCGCCACCTGCACGCTACGGCGCGACGATGGCGTACGACGCAGCACACGGCGAGATCCTGCTGTTCGGCGGGATGAACGCTAGCGGCACGCGACTGTCCGACACCTGGGTCTGGACCACGGCCGGATGGGCACCGCGCTTCCCGGGCACAACGCCCCCCGCACGGGAGGGCGCCGCGATGGCGTACTTCGCCGACACGATCCAGTCGCATGTCGTGCTCTTCGGGGGCCAGGGGACCCTCGGCAACCTCGACGACACGTGGACGTGGAACGGCACCACGTGGACGGCCGCAAACCCCGTGCCGCACCCGCCGACGCTGCACCTCGCATCGATGGCCTACGACTCGGCGCACCACCGAAGCGTGCTGTTCGGCGGCTGCACCTACGGTGCGCCGCTCGAATGCCCGGGCGCGCGCACGTGGGCGTGGGACGGCCAGGGCTGGACCGAGCGGATGCCTGCGACGAGCCCACCGGCACGGTACGGCGCGACGATGGCCTACGACACCCGCGGCAACGTCAGCGTGGTAATCGCCGGCAGCGGGTGTGCCGGCGTGTGCTACCTCAGCGACACCTGGGTGTACGACTGAGCTGTGGCTGCGCCGTAGCCTTCGTGGTCCAGCGGCCGGGAAGTCGGCCAGGTACGGCCGTTCCGTGCTCGTCCTGGGCAATCGGGGAATTGCGTGTCCTACGTCAGCGCATAGCCTGCTTGATCCGCCAATTCATATCAGCGGCCATCGTTCGCCCGCTGCGGGCAGACGTGCGGACGCTGTGCATCGCAGAGCACGGCGCGAACGACCCCCGCCCCGGTCCAGAAGAGCGGCTGACGACCCCGCTGATCTGCGGGATCGAGAGCCGACGCCCGGACTCGAACCGGGAAACCTTCCGATGACTAGTGCGGCCTCTGACGTGCCAGCCGTTCGTTCGATGCCGCCTGGGCGCACCGGGTGCAGCGCCGGATCCTCCGTCGTGTCGTCGCGTGGCGGCGTTACACGTCCAGTTTGCCAGCACTCTCCCAGCAGCGGAACAAGGCTCACGGAGGCTGTGGATCCGACCTACGGCGCGTCATGGACCCGTTGTGGTGGCGCGGCGCTAGCCGACTGGATAGTCGACGACGACCAGAACGTTCACGGTGGCTCCTACCCCGGTCGCGTCGCCGGACATCCGCCACCGGGTCGCGCCGGCGGTGTAGTCCAACGCGCTCCGGCCGTACTCGCAATCGACCGGCCACGCACGCGGACCGCCGGTGAACCGTCCGCTGCCGCTGCCGTACGTGCCGCACGGCAGGATCCCCCAGCCGATGCTGCCGTAACGTCCACCAGGCGCCTCGGCAGCCGAGAACGTCCCGACGGTCGTGTGCAGCGCCCGGGCGCCCGCGTCACCTGCGTCCTCGCTCTGCACGGTGCGCATCGAAGGCGTCCACGGCCGCACCCGCCAGCCGGGCGACATGAGGTCGATGGTGACGTTGTGGACGTCCCAGGTCGCGACGTACACCGCGGCGTCGAGCTTGTGACCGTTCGAGGAGAACGTGTACCCGGCCGGTGTCTCCACAGGGTCGGTGCACGCCGCAACGCACGGGGACTGCACCCCGTAGACGCGCGGTGAGCCGTCGGCGCCCCAGTCGATTCGCCCGGTCGTGAAAGCGTTGGCGAGCTTCCGGCTTCGCCCCCGCCCGGAGAGCGCGAACAGCACCGCCGTCGCGGTGGCGCTATTCGCGCTACCGGTGAACTTGCCTTTCAGCACGGCGGGTCCGCGGCCGGTCCTGGTGATGACCCACCCCGTCGCGCGCCCAGGTTCGGCGCGCGCGGCCGGCACGGCGACTGCGGCGCTCACGCCGCACAGCAGCGTGGCCACCATCGCGGTCAGTCTGCGCACGCCGAGCCTCCCAGTTGTCGTACCGGACTTCGACACGTCCCGTCCGCCGTCCTGC
The DNA here is from genome assembly GCA_035556555.1 of Frankiaceae bacterium. Lineage (GTDB taxonomy): Bacteria > Actinomycetota > Actinomycetes > BP-191 > BP-191 > BP-191. The sequence goes on along the minus strand of DATMES010000002.1, from coordinate 8,725 downwards.
CGCGCTACAGGGTCGGCAGGCCCGGTTCGTTGCAGGTGACCGTGTAGGGCGGGATGAGCGGGATATCGCTGTACGCCGCGCACTTGACCCACAGGGCGCGGCCCAGGTCCCCCGTCCGCTGCGCGGCGTTGAAGCCGCTGATGATGCCGGTGTCCAGGCTGTCATAGGTACAGGTAGCCCGGCCGCCAGCGCGCGCGACGAAACCAGCGGTGTGCGTCGTGAGGACCATCCGCGGGCAGATGAACGACATGCCCTCCGACGCGCGGCATGTGACGATCACCGCTGTCGGCGCGTTGAACTGCCCTTCCACCTCGGTGCTGCACGACCAGAGCGCAGGGTCGTACGTCCACGCCGGAACGAACCCCGTTCCGTCATCGGTGATCGTGATGACGCCGTAGGCCGGTACGTCCACCGCTTGGGCAGGCGTGCCGATAGCGACGACGCTGGCCGTCGCGACGACCAGCGTCGTCGTCATGCTGACGATCAGTCGAGGAATGCCGCGGGTCCGACTCATGTGTCCTCCGTAGTCGAAGATGCGTGCGAACGACCGCCCAATTGGATGCGGCGGCCCTCTGTGGTTCATGCACCCGGTGCACGCCGGATTCACGCGTGCATCGAGCGAGCGCAACGTATCGGACATTTTGCCCAATAACCAGGCCCGTTGAGCCCCGGTGACCGCGCGCTCCGATCGCGATTTCCGACCCGTTGCGTTCGCGCGGTCGCGGCGGTCCGACGCGGCCGGCAACATCGGCGCGTGGTGGCGTTGCACGCCTGAACTGCGAGCACTCTGCGAGTAATGGCAACTCGCCGAAACTATGGAGCGCATCGCCACCTTCACCCACCACGCCATCGCGAAGCGCCTCGTCGGGGTACTCAACCGGCCTGGGACGATTGACAGCGACGCCTACCGGTGATCGGGTTGCCATGAGAACGGCAACGGGGGCCACGATGCTGCGAAGGCTGAGCCGGATACGAGCTCGTTCGCGCGCGGACCAGCAGCGCGAGGATGAGCGGCTGCGTAAGGCGCGCGGTCGGATCGCCCACGTTGTCGTGCTCATGCTGGAGAACAGGTCGTTTGACCACCTGTTCGCGTACGCCGGCATCCCGGGCGTACCGCTGCTCGTCGAGACCGACTACCCGAATCGCGTCACTGGCCAGACCGGCCCGCCTCTCATTCCGTCGAACGGCGGCGGGCACATCCTCCCGGACGACCCGCCGCACTCGCACATATCGGCCACACGCCAGATGGGTTCGCGCAAGGCCGTGTTAGACGAGAGGCTCCTGGAGCCGCGGGCCAGAGGCGGCATAAGCCTCTGACCTGCGGCTTTGAGAGCCGACGCCCGGACTCGAACCGGGAACCTGCCGATTACAAGCGCGCTCCTGACGGTGCCGGCTGGTGTCGCCGGATGCCGTCTGAGCACGTCAGGTGCAGCGTCGAGTCCTCCGTCGTATCGTCGCGTAACGGCGTTACACGTCTAGTTTGCCAGCACTCTGCCAGCAAGGGAACGCGGCCCGCGGAGGCTGTGGACTACGCGGGTCGGCACAGTCCGACCACCGAGTTAACCACGTCCACATCGGGCGTACGGCAGCCGCTAACGCTCGCGCACGCTCGCCTCCTCCTCGCGATCCCGAGCATTCCGGGCCGTCACTGCGGAAGGCAGGAACGGCAGCCGTGGTGACGAAGTGTCGTCCCGACATCGCCTTCGGGAGGAGCGTGTACCGACGTTGCCTCGGGGGAGAAGCACTGTGCGCAGACTCCTCGTCGTAGCCGCAGGAGCCGCTTTGCTTGCGACGCCGTCTAGCGCCGCGCCGAGCGCTCAGGTGGTCGACCCAGCCAACGACGCCAACGGCGGCGCGTATTGGGCCGGCGACCCGGACACCGTGACGCCAGCGGGAAGTCAGTCGTACGCCGACGTCACCGCGCTGCGCTTTGCGACGACGAAGACCACGAAGCGAGTCGGCCGCCGAACCGTTACGACGGTCACCGGCCTCACCGTGACGATGACGCTCACTGCGGCGCCGGTCGCGCCCGCGGACGCGACCGGCATCTATCGCGTGTTCGCGATGGGGCCGAAGTGCGTGGTGGGCATTGAGCACTACACGCGTCCGCTTCCGAATATCGTGCAGCCGCGAACCGCCGTGTTCGACACGTGCCGTGGCTCGCTGCGGCGGACGGCTCTCAAGGCACCCGCGATCAAGGGCACGACGATCACGTGGACCGTCCCGCTGACGGCTGTCCCGAAGGACACGAAGGTGGGTGTCGGTACAACGCTGACGAACCTGCATTTCGAGGTGTACGTCGCGCACCAGGCGGCCTGCGCGCAGTCACAGCCTGGCGGGGAGCAGCCGCCGTGCGCGTTCATGCTCGACACGACGTTCCAGCGGAGCGCGACGTTCGCAATCCGGTAAGTAAGTAGTGACGCGTGGAGCCGCCGCACGGAAGCTCCACGCGTCACGTCGCCTCAGGTTAGAGCGGCAAGGGCAGGGGCGGCGGGTCGGCGCAGAGGTAGGTGCCGCCGTTGTAGCCGAAGACCTCGCAGTAGTGCTGGAAGCCGTCGAAATCCGAGTCCACGACACCGGTACAGGTCACGGGGATCGCGCCGCGGTTCGCGCAGCTCCCGACCGTGTACTGGATGCCGGCAACCTCGACGAACACTCGCACGCTGACCTCTCCGCGCCCCTCGGGGCCCGACGTGGCAGTGCCCTTGTACGCGAACGCGCCCGCCGGCGCCTCGAAGCTGCAGAGCGCGTGGTTCGTCCACGTCCCGCCGCAGTACGGCAGCGCGTGCGCGGGCGCCGCGGGCACCGCGAGCGTGATGCCCGCGGCGAACGCGACGAGCAGTTGTTGACGTTTCCTCATGTGTTCTCCCCTGTGAAGTAGGGCGCCGCTGTGGCGCTCCTGAGATATCTACAACCGCGTGTGACCGGACCGGTCCCGTACCGCAATCTCCGGCGCGATCACTAGTTCAGAGTCATGACGAAGGTCGTCAGGCCGTGCGGCACCGCGACGGCCACATCGAGGAACTCGGCTTCGAGCTCGCCTAGCGGAAGCGCGCCGGGGTGGTATGCCGCCGCGCCGCCCATGGTCCACCTGATCGGGTAGACGCCCGAGTACCGGGCGTGCCCGGAGTTCCCGTCGAGGCATGGCGACAGCCCGTTCGTGCGCTCGCGGACGCAGACGTCGCGCTGTCCGTAGAAGCCGGTGCTCTCGTGCGCCTCCGCGACGACGGTCAGCGTCCTGCTTCGCACAGTGAACGGCACGATCGTGCGGTCCGCGGGCGTAGCAACTCCAGCCATCCCGCGGCTGATCCACTTAGCCACGACGTTGGCGCGCGTCTTCGTGGTGATAGTCAGGTTCCGCCGTAAGCCTTCCACCCGAATCTTGACCGTCGTCGGAGCGTCGCCGATCAGATGCACCCGGTACCGCCCCGGCGGCAGCCAACCTTGCGGCCCGAGTGGAAAGGGGACATCGGACAGGCTCGGCATCGCGCGCAGCAGCACAGTTCCGGCCACCGGGCCATCGCCGCGCACCCGCTCGACGTACGCACCGGCGTACGTCCCCTTCGCGTCGTAGCTGGGCCGCGACTTCGTCGCCGTCTCGAAACGCACCCGGCCGGCGAACATCACCTCGGCATACGCGTTCGGCACACCGCGCACAGTCAGCGTGCGCGATGTCGGCGCGGCCGTAGCGGCGGACGCCGGGATGCTCACCAGGCTGACCAGCAGCACCGCGAGGAGGCGCCGAGCCATCAGCCGACCAGGGGGTGTATGACATTGGCCGGCGCGCCTGCGCTAGGGCCGCCAAAGAACCCGACGAGCGCAGGGAACGCGGGAAGGAGTAACAGCCGGAATCTCATGACGTCCCCTGTCCCCCGTCCCGCGGTTCTGAGGCTCGGACGCTAGCAGCGCACGAAACGTAGGTCTATGCCCGTTTTCGGGCAAGTGGTGAACCGACCTCTCGGCCGTTCTTCACTGGACCGACGCAGGACACATCCGAGACCCGCCGAGCCGCAGGACGCGCGCCTAGCAGCTAGCCGTCACCGTCAGCGGCTGGCTGTTCGGTCCAAGAAAAGACTCGCCCCGGCACCGGCCACGGCAGGTCGGACAGCGTGAACCCTTTCCCATCCCCGCCGCTGATTCCGCTGAACGCCTTCAGCTGCGACTCAGAGAGTCCAGCGAACAGCCCTTCTTCGCGGATGAGGCCGTCACCGCTCGACTCGAACTCCCGTGTGCGGCGGTCGGGCAGCGTCAGCTCCGCGACCACGTGGGCGTCGTCAGGGTGGTGGTAGATCGAGTGCCTCGCGTTGCGAGCGATGTGGCTGTTGATCGACCGTGCCATGTTGGTCGTGCCTGGAAGGCGTAGGTCGGGCAGGTCTGGCGACGAACCGATGACAAGGGCGCGCCTGCGCGACAGTGCGATAGCAAACCCTCCCGCATTGAATATCCCGAGGCCCATCCACCGTGGGTGGTCTTCGTTCGGGAGAAGGACGACGGGATGGTCGCAAGTGATCAATGATCGCCGCTCGAAGATGTCGAGAGACCATTGCATCGCTCGGAGCATCTCGGCGGTTGGCACGTGCATCTCCACAACTGTCCGAAGATGATCCGCGGCATCGGGCTCCAAGGTCGGTCCCCCCGGCTTGACAAAGTCGGTCCACTCGGCGTCCAGTCGCGCTTCACTAATGGGTGCACCCTCGGCGGCCTCGATGTGGCCGCGCAGCGCCTTCTTGCCGCTCGCGCCAACTAGCAACCGGATCGTGTCTGCCCGAATCTGCTGTTGGCCCGTGCGGACTGACTCGGCGCGAAGGTGTTGCAGGGCTATCCACGACGCCAATGCAGCCTTGTCGCGAGGAGGCAAAGGCCACTCCGATCCGGCAAGAGCTAACCGCATCGCGTCGGCGGCGCGGCGCTCCACGCGCGCAAACTGCTGCTCGAAGTAGTCGTCCAACTCACCGCCGAGCTCAATACTGTAGAAGTCCTTGATCACGGTGGCGTCGTTGACGCTGACCAAGTGCGTGACATCGCCCGGGAGCGCTACACGGCGTAACAGCCCGCGGTCACTCGCGAACCCATTCAGGTAGAAGCGCGACACGACGTGTTGCCGACGCGCCCTCGCCACTTTGCCACCTCCCGCGCCTGCCGTTCACGGAACATGCTATGGAGGTTCCGTCAATGGCGCGGCGTCATGCCGCCGAGCCCGAGCGACCCGAGCGCGCCGCAGCCTCCGCCTAAAACGACGACACTGTGGGCGCCTGGTGCGGTTCTCCGGACTTCGTCGACGTCCGGACGAGCTCCAGCATGCTCAAGCCGGAGCGTGCCCGCCGGAGCAGATCCCGGCGAGCACGCTCTCGGACTTAGAGGGCCGTACAGAACGCGTAGGTCACCGTCTCCGATACGGTCCCATTCGGGAAGACCTCCACCGGGTCGTAGTAGAAGAGGCAGCCCCCGACGGTGTCGGTGTAGCAGTTCACCGTCTCTGCCGGAGGAACAAAGGGCGAGTTGAGGGTGCATCCGACCCCGCCGGCGTGAGCAGGCGTCGCGGAAGCGATGGGTGCGAGCACGGCCGCCGTCACAGCGGCGAGTGCGCCAAGCTTTCGTACCTTCATGGACTTCCCCTTGCGCGTAGTGGCGTAGCGCCGCATCTTGGGCGTTACTTACTACACGGAGAGCGCAGGTGTTCCTTACAAGAGCGACTTAAGCCTGCCTGGGACGCTCTTCATCCACCTAGGGCGTGTCTCAAAATCTGGGGCCGTCGCGAGCGGCGTCCCGGATGACCGATCGCAAGGCGGACGATCGCCGATTGACAGCGATGCCCACCGGTGATCGGGTTGCCATGAGACCGGCAACGGGGGCCACGATGCTGCGAAGGCTGAGCCGGATACGAGCTCGTTCGCGCGCGGACCAGCAGCGCGAGGATGAGCGGCTGCGTAAGGCGCGCGGTCGGATCGCTCACGTTGTCGTGCTCATGCTGGAGAACAGGTCGTTTGACCACCTGTTCGCGTACGCCGGCATCCCGTGCGTACCGCCGCTCCTCGAGTCCTACTACCCGAACCGCGTCACCGGCCAGACCGGCCCGCCGTTCCTTCCGTCGAACGGCGGCGGACACATCCTCCCGGACGACCCGCCGCACTCGCACATCTCGGCCACACGCCAGATGGGTTCGCGCAAGGCGGGGACGTTCGCGATGGACGGCTTCGCGGAGGCCGCACGACTGAAGATCGTCCACGGCGACGGACCGGTCATCCACTGGCGGCGGGTAGCCATGGCCGCCGCGGGGATCGGCGCGGGCGTGGGGCTGGCCGCATCGGCAGTGGTTCGCCACGTCCAGCAGGGTGACTCGACGACCGCGGCGAGCTGGGTCGTGCTTGCGACCGCCGCACTTGGCGGGCTGGTGTGGCGCCGCCCGCTGGTCCAGGCGTTCGGCCCGGTCAAGACGCTCGGAGCAATCGTGGGCGGCGGCGTACTGACCGGCATGACTGCGGAGGGCGTCCTCCTCGCTGCGATCGACTCGCCGCTCCCGGCTCCCTGGCTGATCCCGGTCGGCGCAGCGGCCGGAGCCGCGGTCGCGGCGTGGTTCTGGAACAAGGAGCGCATGAAGCTCGCCGCCCAGCTTGCGAGCGAGCCCGCCGCCGCCGGTAAGGCGGAAGGCGTGATGAAGTGCCAGCCACCCGATCGCGTCCGCGTGCTTGGCGCGCTGGCGCGGGCGTACGCGACCTGTACGGCGTGGCACTCGTCGGTACCCGGGGCGACCTGGCCGAACCGCAACTTCGTCCACGCGGGCACGTCCGAGCAGGCGGTCGACATCGAGCCTGGCGCCTATTGCGCGCAAACGGTGTTCGAGATGCTCGAAGCCGGCCGCGCACCCGGGGAGGCGTGGCGGATCTACTTCGACGGCATGCCGCAGGCGGTCGTGTTCACGGAGCTCCTAACGCGCGACAGGAGCGATCAGTGGCGAAGGCTGGACCGGCTGTACGACGACCTCGCCGTCGCTGATCTCCCGCTGTACACGTTCATCGAGCCGCGCCACTTCCACGGTGATACGAACAGCCTCCACCCTGGCAACAACACCGGGACGCGCGGCAGCAAGACCGACTTCGCGCGGGGCGAGGAGCTTGTCCAGGGGATCTACGACGCCCTCGTGAACGCACCCGACGACCTGTTCAGCCGGACGCTGTTCGTCGTCACGTTCGACGAGCACGGCGGGCTCTTCGACCGGGCGTCACCACCAGCGACGGTCCATCCGACGTGGGTGCCAGCGCTGCGCCACCCGCAGACATGGTCGCGCCGGCTGGTCGCGCGCTTCATCGAGCACCGCAACGCGCCGTTCGACTTCAAGCGCCTGGGGATGCGCGTACCCGCGGTCGTCGTCTCGCCGTGGATCGACCCGCGCACCCCAACGGACACGTACGACCACACGAGCATCATCGCGACGGTGCTCGACCTATTCGGCGCACCGGGGCAGAAGAAGAAGCTAGGCCGTCGCGTGGCGCAGGCACGACCGTTCTGGGATCTCGTCCTCGACCGCGCCGAGCCGCGCAGCGGGCCTGACCTGCCCGACGTCCCGCCGCCGGACTATCCCGCCGAGCCCGACGAGGACGCCGGGCCGGGCGCGTTCGACAAGCGGCCGCCGCACCCGGCGCACCCGCCGAAACCTGGCACGGTCACGATCGGTGATGACTTACCCGACGTGCTGGAGGCGTTGGCGCCCGAAGTGATGCGCGTGCTCGAAGAGCGCGGTGCCCGTGAGATCGAGGCGCGCGAGTTCCATGTGACGGAGCATGACGTCGCGGCCGCGCCACTCCCTGAGCAGGTGGCGGAACGGCTGGCAGCGTGGCGGTCGTCCGAACCGCCCGAACCCATGCCGACAACCCGCTGACCCCCGCACACTCGGGAGGCAGACGTCACGGAACTGCTAGGACGGCGGCTGCTTCGCACCATTGTTGATCAACTCGCTGAGCTACGATCGGGTCAAGTTGCTGCCCTGTACTCGATTCCCGACGAAATGGCTGGTGCCCGCCGGCCGCGCACGCTGGAACAAGACCGCTCGTGTCGTCCTGAAGATCGCTAGGTCCGTGTCAGCAAGATTCGCAGTGACGCTCGGAGGTGGAGGTATGGCCACTGACGTTGGTTTCGACATCAGCGTCGCGGTCGGGGGTCGGGTAGAGGGCAGCAGCTCCGCATGAGAGGTCGCATTGCAAGAGCGCCGCGGGCCGCGCGCTCAGCGGGCAGGCCGTTCCTGCCTGCCCGCTCTTCCTGGCCGGAGGGGTCGTAGAGACATCCCTGGGTCTTAGGGGTCAAGCGGCGGGCGCTGCCGGCGTCGCGGTGTGGTGGGCCCAGGCGGTGTGCTCGTCGTAGTGCGCGCCGGTCTTGAGGCAGCCGTGCAGGATGCCAACGAGGCGGTTGCCGAGTTGCCGCAGAGCGGCTTGGTGGCCGGTGCCGCGGGCTCGGAGGGCGTCGTAGTAGGCGCGGGCGCCGGGCGAGGCGACGATCGCGCCTTGCGCCCAGCGCTGCACGGCGTCGGCCAGCCGTTCGTTGCGGGCGTAGCGGGCGATCACCACGGCCTTCTTGCCGGAGGCGCGGGTGATCGGGCTGGTGCCGGCGTAGTTCTTCCGCGACCTGGCGTCGGCGTAACGGTCGGGGTCGTCGCCGAACTCGCCGAGCAGCCGGCTGCCGAGCACCACCGCGAGGCCGGGTTGGCTCAGGTAGATCCCGGCGTGCGGGTGGC